>NZ_WWIQ01000010.1:346924-458075 GCF_009862985.1 Streptomyces sp. SID5464
CTCGTCGTCCGGGTCCACCTCCCAACCCGGCTCGTCCGCCTCGGTCCTGAGCCGCCCCGCCCCTGCCTCGACCGTCATGCCGTATCCCTCCGTCGCACCCGAACAACGACAGTGAAGGGCCCCGCCAAACCCCGCCCCTCCCGCCCCGGCATCCGCTCACCCGCCCGGGTGAACATCCCCAACTCGGTTGGCGTGGCGCCTGATTGTCGGCCCTACTCTCGGCGCGACCCGACGAAAGGCCTGACACCCCATGGTCAGCTCGCCCCACGAGGCGATGCACCGCATCTTCCAGGACCACCCCGGGCTGTTCTCCCGGGTCTCCGAAGTACTGGGCATCGACTTCGCCCCACCCACCTCGAACGCCGCGTCGACACCTCCAGCCGTTGCTCCTGGTCGTCTGCCAGGACCGCGCCACCGCGGAATGGGCGGCGCGCCCGGTCAGCTTCGGCCCTCCCCAGTGGCTCCTGCTCACCCTGCGCCCGCTGGTCGCGGGACCGCACAACATGCCGGTGCTCACCGACCCGGCCGAAGTGCGCAAAGACCTCGCGCTCGCCACGCTGTCCGCCATCAGCCACGTCAGGCATCAGGACATCGGGGCCATACTCAAAGCAGTGACAACCGTCCTGCGGGACACACCGCACCCCATCGCCGACCCGATCGTCGAACTCATCGCACAAGGCCTGGGCAAGCACCCGGCCGCGGAACTGTGGAGGAACCTGGTGGCCGTGGACCTGTCCTTCTACAAGTCGTACATCTCAGAAGAAATCCGCGACGAAGGCCGTACAGAGCGTGCGGCCAAGGACGTGCTGACCGTCCTGAAAGCGCGCGGCATCCACGTCCCCGACCAGATGCGCGAACGGATCACCAACTGCGACGACCCCGAGATCCTGGACCAATGGCTCATCCGTGCCGCCACCGCCCCGACCGCCGAAGAGATCTTCGCGGACGAGCAGGACAAGTAGTCGATCCGCAGCCGGGCGGGGACACCGCTACGAGTGGCCCAGTTCCTCCGTGTCCTCGTCCGCCGTCGCCGGGACCGAGCCCGAGTCCGGGGCCGGGCGCAGCGGGAACGGGTCCACGCGGGTCTCGTCGATGACCGGCGGAGCCGGCTGCGGCGGCTTCGGCATGACCGCCGCCTCGGAGTGCCCGCCGCAGCCGTAGGCCAGGGAGACGACGCGGCCGTCGGCCGGGGAGAACTCGTTGGCGCAGACGCCGAAGGCCTGGCCCAGGGAACCACCGATACGGAGCAGGAAGCCGCAGCTCACGCAGGCGGCGGGGGCCGCCTGTGCCATCGGGGTCTTGGGACCGAAGGCTTCCTCCCAGCGGTCGGCGGCGATGTGCAGGCCGTAGCGGGACAGCACCCGGGCACGACGCACGCCGAGTTCCTCGGCCACCGCCGCGATCGAGCCGCGGGCGGGGACGGCCGGCGGCCCCGCCGTGACCTCCGCGTCCTCGGCCTCCGCCAGTGCGGCCATCTCCTCGGAGACGATGGAGTTCGGCGGCGGCTCGTCCTCGCCGGTCCAGCCGGGCTCCAGACGCAGGTCCTCCGCGTCGGTGGGCAGCAGATCGCCCGGGCCCATGTCACCGGGGCGCAGCCGCTCGCTCCACGGCACCCACTCCGGCGCGAGCACCGCGTCCGGGCCGGGCAGCAGCACCGCCTCGTCCACCGTGACGATCTTCGCCCGGGACGCCCGGGCCACCGTCACGGCCCAGCGCCAGCCCCGGTACCCGAGCTCCCGGCACTCGAAGAAGTGCGTGACAACGCGATCCCCCTCGGAGACGAGCCCCACGTGCTCGCCGACGATGCCGGGTGCCGCGGCCTCCTCGGCGGCGCCCCGTGCGAGGTCGACGGCCTCGGCGCACAGACGGTCAGGGGTGCGGCTTCGCGTTGTCGCTGCGCTCACAGGTATCGCTTCTCTCCATACGCCGTCTCACGTGTGCGCCACTCCCAGCGCCGGGGGCGGACGGAGCGGACCAGGGGACCGCGTCGACGTCCTTCATCCATTTTGCGGGATGGCTGAGATACGCACGCTACCCTTCCGCCCCACTTCGCGTACACCGACGGTCCTGACCGACGGTTCCGACGACCGTGTCGACCGCTCCCCGGCAACCCGGACAGTCACCCCACAGGCCCTATACAAGCGGTAATGGCACTACCCACTGCCATCTCGGGGCACTATGACGTCGTGGCAGCCGCGAGGACGCCCCAGGGCACCACCGGGACCGGTGGGTCGAAAGGGGTCAAGGGAAGCAGCCGACTGAGCGGGCCGGGCCGTCTGGGCGGCTCCCTCCGCGCGGTCGGCCGTGCCCTGCACCTCCCGTTCACCGGCACCGCCCGCGGCATCCGCAAGGCCACCCACGCGCACGGCGCCGGCGAGTCCGGCCTCGGAAAGCTGATCGAGCTGCACGGTGTGAACGGCGCCGGAGACGTGATGATCACCGTCGCCCTCGCGTCCACGGTGTTCTTCTCCGTGCCGACCGACGAGGCCCGGGGCCGGGTCGCGCTGTACCTCGCCATCACCATGGCGCCCTTCACCCTCCTCGCGCCGGTGATCGGCCCGCTGCTCGACCGCCTCCCGCACGGCCGCCGGGCCGCGATGGCCGGGGCGATGCTGGCCCGGGCGCTGCTCGCGCTGATCCTGTCCGGCGCGGTCGTCAGCGGCAGCCTCCAGCTGTATCCGGCGGCGCTCGGCGTCCTCGTCGCGTCGAAGGCGTACGGGGTGGTCAGAAGCGCCGTCGTGCCCCGGCTGCTGCCGCCCGGCTTCTCCCTGGTGAAGGCCAACTCGCGGGTCACCCTCGGCGGGCTCCTCGCCACGGGCATCGCCGCGCCGATCGGTGCCGGACTCCAGCAGATCGGGCCGCGCTGGCCGCTCTACGGCGCCTTCGTGATCTTCGTGGCAGGGACGATCCTGTCGTTCACGCTGCCGCCGAAGGTCGACTCCGCGAAGGGCGAGGACACCGCGCTGCTGGCCGCGGACGAGGAGCACCTGCACGGGCCGCACCGCCGTCCCGTCAAGCGCCCCGGGCTGCGCACGGTCGGCCCGGCCGTCACCCACGCCCTGGCCGCCAACGCCGCCATCCGCTGCCTCACCGGCTTCCTGATCTTCTTCCTCGCCTTCCTGCTGCGCGAGCATCCGATCTCCGGCCAGAGCGCCGCCGTGTCCCTGGGGACAGTGGGCGTGGCGGCGGGCGCGGGCAACGCGCTCGGTACGGCCGTGGGGGCGTGGCTCCGGTCCCGGGCGCCGGAGATCATCATCGTGACGGTCGTGGCGTGTGTGCTGGGGGCGGCGATCACGGCAGCGTTGTTCTTCGGCGCGGTCCTGGTGGCCGGCCTGGCCGCGATCGCCGGCTTCGCGCAGGCCCTGGCCAAGCTGTCGCTCGACGCGCTGATCCAGCGGGACGTGCCCGAACTGGTCCGGACGTCGGCCTTCGCCCGCTCCGAGACACTGCTCCAGATGTCCTGGGTGCTCGGCGGGGCGGTCGGCATCGCGATGCCGCTGATCGGCACGCTCGGGCTGGCGGTGGGCGCCGCGATCGTCGGCACGGGCTGGCTGACGACCGTACGGGGGCTGATCGCCTCGGCCCGGCGCGGCGGTGCGGCACGGCCGCGCGTCGCGTAGCCGTAGGGGCACGCCGTACCCCGCGTGGGCGGGGCGGGCGGCGGGCCAGATAGCCTTCGCCCATGACCAGGTTGCAATCCGCTGTGCGACGCCGCCGCGCCGTCGCCGCCGCCGGCGTCGTGTCCGCCGGACTGCTCGTCCTCTCGGCCTGTGACAAGCCGACGCCGATGGCCACGGTCACCGTGGGCCACGACTCGGTGAACTCCGAGGCCACCTGTGGCGGCGAGGGCGATGCCCTGAAGCCGTCCGATCTCACCCAGTGCCTGAAGGACAAGGGCGTCAAGACCATCTCCGTCGACCCGGACGAGACCGTGCGCTTCGGTGTCGACCCGGAGATCGCGGACAAGGGCTGGACGATCCTGATGAACGGTCAGCCGCTGACCGACTCCAGCACGAAGACGTACCGCACCATTCCGGGCAGCGTGTTCTTCAACGCGCAGTACGGGGCGCAGGGCAACTCGACGCTGGTGTCCATCAAGGAGGGCGAGAAGGACACGTCCGGGTTGTGGAACTTCAAGCTGGAGAAGGACGCGTAATCGCTGCCGCTGGGCTGGGCAGGGTGCTTGTCGCCACCGCGGTTGCTGTTGAACGGGACGCGGTGGCGAAGGCGCTTGAGCTGTCGCCAGGGTCCGTTGGAACGGCACTCGGCGTTGCAGGCCGTGCCCACCCGTTCCGCCCCAGCGGAACGACTGCCCACGGCCAGGCAGACCGGCTGCCCACCGCCGGGTGCGGCACGGATGCGTTCGACATCCAAGTGATCTCCGCCGGTGTCGGGCCCGCTCTTGCTGCTGCGTCCACCGCCTCCGCCCTGACCGCCGCCGCCCTCGACGGCACCCCCTACGACCTCGTCGTTTCCGCCGGGATCGGTGGGGGGTTTCAGCCCGGGGCGAGTGTGGGGTCGCTCGTCGTCGCCGAGGAGATCGTCGCGGCCGATCTCGGGGCCGAGACCGATGACGGGTTTCTGTCGGTCACCGAGCTCGGGTTCGGGACCGTGCGTCACCACCCGCCGGAGGACCTCGTGCGGCTGGTCGCCGACGCCCTCGGGGCCCGTACGGGGGCCGTGCTCACCGTGTCCACCGTGACCGGGACCGCCGAGCGGGCCGCCGTGCTCCGGGAGCGTCACCCCACCGCCCTCGCCGAGGCCATGGAGGGCTTCGGGGTGGCCGAGGCCGCCGCCGCGCACGGGGTACCCGTGCTGGAGGTGCGGGCGATCTCCAACGCCGTCGGGCCGCGCGACCGCGCCGCCTGGCGTATCCCCGACGCCCTGGCGGCCCTCACCGAGGGTTTCGGGAAGCTCGTGCCCGTACTGGAGAGTTGGAACCGGCATGACAGTTGAGCAGCTGAAGATCGCCTACTCCCCCTGCCCGAACGACACCTTCGTCTTCGACGCCCTGGCCCACGGCCGCGTCCCCGGCGCCCCCGCCCTCGACGTGACCTTCGCCGACATCGACATCACCAACGGCATGGCCGAGCGCGGCGAGTTCGACGTGCTGAAGGTGTCGTACGCCGTGCTGCCGTACGTGCTGGAGCAGTACGCCCTGCTGCCGTGCGGGGGTGCGCTGGGGCGGGGGTGCGGGCCGCTGGTGCTGACGCGGGAGCCGGAGGGTGGGGGCACCTCCCTGCTCGAGCGAAGCCGAGAGCTTGGGAGACTCACCGGCCGTACGGTCGCCGTGCCCAGTGAGAAGTCCACCGCCTATCTGCTGTTCCGGCTGTGGGCCGCGGACACCGTGCGCGACGGGATCGGCGAGATCGTCGTCATGCCGTTCCACGAGATCATGCCGGCCGTGCGGGACGGGAAGGTCGACGCGGGGCTCGTGATCCACGAGGCGCGCTTCACGTACCGGAACTACGGACTGCACAAGCTGGCCGACATGGGCGAGCACTGGGAGAACACCACCGGGCTGCCGATCCCGCTGGGCGCGATCATCGCCAAGCGGTCGCTGGGCGAGCAGCGGCTGCGGCTGCTCGCCGACTCCATCCGGGCCTCCGTCCGGGCCGCCTGGGACGACCCCGAGGCGTCCCGGCCGTACGTCATGGAGCACGCCCAGGAGATGGACCCGGCCGTCGCCGACCAGCACATCGGGCTGTACGTCAACGAGTTCACCGCCGACCTCGGCGAGGACGGCTACGCCGCCGTACGCGGGCTGCTGACCCGCGCGGCGGCCGAGGGGCTGGTGCCACCCCTCGGCCCGAACGCGCTCGCATTCCCCTGAGCGGAGGTCACACGTCCAGCTGGTCGGCGACCGCGCGCAGGAGGCCGGCGATCTTCTTGCCGGCGGTCTTCTCGGGGTAGCGGCCCCGCTCCAGCATCGGCGTGATGTTCTCCAGGAGGGTCGTCAGATCCTGGACGATGGAGGCCAGCTCGTCCGGCTTCTTGCGGGTCGCGGCGGCGACCGAGGGGGTCGGGTCCAGAATCGTCAGGGACAGCGCCTGGTCGCCGCGCTGTCCGGCGACGACCCCGAACTCCACCCGCTGTCCGGGCTTGAGCGTCTCGACTCCGGCGGGGAGGACCGAGGAATGGACGAAGACGTCACCGCCGTCGTCGCGGGAGAGAAAGCCGAAGCCCTTCTCGCTGTTGAACCACTTGACCTTGCCGGTAGGCACGTCTGTCCTCGTCCTCGTACTCGTCGGAAAACTGCTTCTGGAAACGGCTCTTGATAGCACTCGGGCGGGTCGTACGGACCCGCCGGTACCCAGGCTAATGGTCTTCAGGCCGGTGACAAGACGTCACCCGGTTGTTCCTTCGCGCTGGGAACTACCCTGGTCGGGTGCGTGACAAAACCCAAACGAATTCCGCCGCTCCCGGTGACCGTCTGGTCCGTGCCGGTGCCATCGTCTTCTTCATCGGCGCCGTGGCCACACTGGTCACGGTCGCCCCGCTGTTCCTGGGGACGACGCCCTTTCCGACGTACATGTTCGGCCTGAGCATGCTCATGGCGGTCGGATTCCTGATGGCCGGCGCGGGAGTACTGCGTTCCGTGGCGGCGGGCCGGCGTCAGGCGCGTGCGGGACGGTAGTCCGAAAGCCACCCGGGGAATTCCGTCAGGTCGGTGAGGACGACGTCCGCGCCCGCCGCGCGCAGTTCCTCCGCGGGGCAGGGGCCGGTGGCCACCGCGACCGACAGCGCCCCGGCCGCCCGGGCGCCGCGTACGTCGCCGACGTGGTCGCCGACGTAGACACCCGCGTCGTGCTCGCGCAGCGCCTCCGCCTTCTGTTCGGCCCACAGGTCGCCGATGACGGCGTCGGGCTCGACGCCGAGGTGGGCGAGGTGCAGTTTGGCGTTGGGCTCGTACTTCGCCGTGACGACTATCGCGCGTCCCCCGGACTCCCGTACGGCCGCGATGGCCTCCCGGGCGCCGGGCAGCGCGGGGGTCGCGGCGATCGCGATGGACGGGTAGATCTCCCGGTACACATCGGCCACGGTCGCGACCTCCTCGGCCGGGAACCAGTTGATCAGCTCCTCGGCCAGCGGCGGTCCGAGCCGCGTCACCGCCAGATCGGCGTCGATGTACGTCCCCGTCCGCTCGGACAGTGCCTGGTAGCAGGCGCGGATGCCGGGGCGGGAGTCGATGAGGGTCATGTCGAGGTCGAAGCCGACGGTGATAGCCATATGGGCCATTGTGCCCAGGCGCTGTGAACGGCAGACGCCACCCTGTGATCGGCTAGCGGGAGCGCTGTGAGCGCCAGACCAGGAACAGCGCCGACGCCACCGCCGCGCCCCTGACGACCCACGGCCAGGTCTGTGCCACCGCGTCGTTCATGTGGCCCTCGGTGATCGGGGTGCCCCAGCGGTCGTTCATCCGGCCCCACAGCCAGAGAACGCCGGCCGCGACGGAGAGGCCGGGGAGGATCACCACCGCCCACTTGGTCTCCGCCGGGGTCAGTCGGCGTGAGGCGTAGGCGATGAGCCAGCCGAGGATCAGCACGAACCAGTTGCCGAGTACGGCGCCCACGACGAGGAGACCGGCGGCGATGAGGAGGAGGGGGTTGCTCCAGCCGCCCTCGGGCAGGCCCGGCAGACGCCGGCGGGTCGCCTTGCCCGCCGTCTCCTCCGGCTCCCCGGCGGCCTCGACAGCCGGGGCCGTCTCCTCGTCGGCCGCCGGTTCCGCCGACTGCGGCTTCCTCGGGTTCGGCGGCTTCAGCAAGTCCGGCAGCTCCACGCCGCCCACGAAGCCCGGCACGTCGTCGCCCGGCCCGAAGGGACTGCCGTCCACCCGCCACCAGTCCGGCTGGACGGCGCTGTCCCCGAGCTCGTGCCCGGCGGCCAGGTGCGGCGGGGCCGCGCCCTCGGCGGCGGGACGCGGCTCCTCGGCGGGCCGGGCCGGGCGGGGACGCGGCACGACGCGCCGCAGGACCCCCTTCGGCCGCTCGCCCGGCTCGTCCGGTTCACGGGCCTCGGGCTGTACGGGCACGGCGGCGGGGGCGCTCCCCGTCGTACCGCCGCCGCCCGTGCCGTCCGCGGCCGCCGCCACGATGTCGTCGGGGCTGCCGAGGCGGGACAGGATGCGGCGGACGGCGGCGGGCGAGTCGACGGTGGCCTTCGCGCGGCGCCGGTCGATCTCGTTGCGCAGGTCCGCGACCAGACGCATGCGGGTGGCCGACGACAACTGCCGCTGTTGGGCCACGTCGCCGACGCGGCTCAGATACTCGTAAACGACCTGGTCGCTCTCAATCCCCACGAAGTCCCCTCCGGGGCGTGTGCGTTGGCTGACGCCGTCGGTCGACGGTACCGCGAGTCCGGGCGGGTGACCCACACGCCCGCCCGGCGCCGGCCCCGGCCGCCCGCGCACAGTCGCCCCGGCCGCCGGAGGCGACCCGCTACCGTGGACCGGATGAGCACCGAGGACAGGCCTGCGGCCCCCCGTTCCCTCGCGGAAGCGCTCCGCGGGCGGGACGACGTCTCGCTGGGCGCGCTCCTGCGCAGCCGTCCGGATCTCATCACGCCCGTGCCCACCGACCTCACGCAGCTCGCGACCCGCGCCGGCACCCGGGCCTCGGTCGTGCGGGCCCTGGAGCGGCTGGACCGCTTCACGCTGCAGACTGCGCAGGCGCTGGCCGTGGCGGCGGACCCGGCGACGTACGACGAACTGCTCGGGCTCATGGCCGGGGACGACGCCGACCCGGCCGTCGCCCAGGCCCTGCCGCACGCCCTGGGCATCCTGCGCGAGCAGGCCCTGGTCTGGGGCGGCGACGACCGGCTGCGGCTGGTCCGCACGGCCCGTGAGCTGCTGGCCCCCTCGCCGCAGCACCCGTCGCCGACGGGGCTCGGCCCCACGGTCCAGGAGGCCACCGCCGGAATGTCCCCGGGGCGCATCCAGGAGATCGTCACGACCGCCGGGCTGCCCTCGACCCACGACTCGGTCTCCGCGGTGACCGCCCTGACCGAGCTGTTCACGGACCGGGGCCGGATGGCCGCGCTGCTCGCCGAGGCCCCGGCCGACTCCCTCGACGTGCTGGAGCGGCTGGTGTGGGGGCCGCCGTACGGGCAGGTCACGGCCGAGCCGGCGCCCCGGCTGCGCTGGCTGCTGGACCGGGGGCTGCTGCTGCCGACGGCGCCCGGGACGGTCGTGCTGCCGCGCGAGGTCGCCCTGCACCTGCGGCGCGGGCTGGCGCACCGGGCGCCCGAGCCGGTGCCGCCGGCGGTCGAGGTGACCGCCGTTCATCGTCCACAGGTTGTGGACGGCACCGCGGCCGGGCAGGCGTACACCGCGCTCGCGACCGTCGAGGAGCTGCTGAAGGACTGGGACGAGGGCGGGCCGGCGGTGCTGCGGGCCGGCGGGCTGAGCGTGCGGGACCTGAAGCGGACCGCCGTCGCCCTCGACGTGCCCGAGCCGGTCGCCGCGTTCTGGGTGGAGCTGGCGTACGCGGCGGGCCTGATCGCCCCGGACGGGGAGGCCGACGAGCGGTACGCGGCGACCCCGGCGTACGACGAGTGGGCGGAGCTGCCCGCCGCCGAGCGCTGGTCGCGGCTGGTCACGGCGTGGCTCGCGGCGACCCGGACGGCCGGGTTGGTGGGCGGGCGGGACGCGAAGGACCGTACGTTGTCGGCGCTCGGGCCGGGTCTGGACCGTTCGGCGGCGCCGGAGGTACGGCACCGGGTGCTGGCGCTGCTGGCCGGGCTGCCGCAGGGGGCCGCGCCGGCCGCCGAGTCGGTGCTGACGCGGCTGCGCTGGGAGCGCCCGCTACGGGGTGTGCAGCGCGAGGACGACCTGCGCGGTCGGCTCGCCGAGTGGGCCCTGTCCGAGGCGGAACTGCTGGGCGTGACCGGCAGGGGTGCGCTGTCGGCCCACGGCCGGGCCCTGCTGGGCGCGCCCGCGGCTCCCGCGAGGAGCCCGGAAGCGGAGCCCTCCGGTCCAGGGGACAAGCTCCCCGTCCACCACCGCCCCACGCCTGTCCCCACCCTCTCCGCCACCGAACAGGCCGTCGCCTCCGCCGCCGCGGCCCGGCTGCTCACGCCCCTGCTGCCCGAGCCGCTGGACCACGTGCTGCTCCAGGCCGACCTGACGGCGGTGGCGCCCGGGCCCTTGCAGCGCCCGCTGGCCGACGTGCTGGGCGTGCTGGCGGACGTCGAGTCCAAGGGCGGGGCCACCGTCTACCGCTTCACGCCCGGCTCGGTGCGGCGCGCCCTCGACGCCGGACAGAGCGCATCGGACCTGCACGCCTTCCTCGCCGCGCACTCCCGTACGCCGGTGCCGCAGCCGCTCACGTACCTGATCGACGACGTGGCCCGCAGACACGGGCACCTGCGCGTCGGCGCGGCCTCGGCCTACGTCCGCTGCGACGACGACGCGGTGCTGGGCGAGATCCTCGCCGACAAGCGGGCCGCCGCCCTGGGGCTGCGCCGGCTCGCCCCGACGGTGCTGGCCGCGCAGACCGACCCGGCCGGGCTGCTGGAGGGCCTGCGGGCGATGGGGTTCGCACCGGCCGCCGAGTCCGCCGAGGGCGATGTGCTGATCACCCGGGCGCACGCGCACCGCACCCCGCCCCGTACGGCGCCCGAGCCGGTGCCGGACGGCCCGCCGGTGCCCGACGACACGCTCCTCGCTGCGGCGCTGCGCGCCATCCGGGCCGGCGATCTCGCCTCCACCACCCCGCGCAAGCCCGGCACGGCTCCGGCGGTCGACGGCGAACTGCCCCGCACCGGCTCCGCCGAGACCCTCGCCACCATGCAGGCCGCCGTCCTGACCGGCGAGGCCCTGTGGATCGGCTACGTCAACGCCGAGGGCGCCGCGAGCCAGCGGGTCATCGCACCGATCCGCGTCGAGGGCGGCTTCGTCACGGCGTACGACCACACGGCGGACGAGGTCCGTACGTACCCGCTGCACCGGATCACCGGGGTCGCGGAGCTCGCCGACGACGCGGGCTGAACCGCGGGGGCTGCCGGGTGTCTCACCCGTTCGGGTGCACGCCGGCGTTCATGCACGCCACGCCGGGGATGTCCCACCCTTGGGCGACCTTGCCGGGCGTGCCGCATTCCGCGGTAAGCGCGGGGGCAGCCACCGGGTGTCCTGTGAGCCCTTGCCGAAAGGAAGTCCCAGCATGCGCGCTGTCCGTCGATTCGCCGCCGTCCTGGCCACCGCCGCCCTGATGACGCTCGGCGGGCTGGCCACTCCGGCCGCCGCGGTGAGCATCGATGTCGCCGGCCTCGTCGTCGAGACACCGCAGGTCTGATCCGCCCGCGTACCCGTCGGGCCGGCCCCGGCGTCCCGGGGCCGGCCCGCGGTGGGGTGTCCCTCGTCTCTCACTACGTGAAAGGCCCTTTCGTCCTCATGCGTGAAAAGCTCCCCGCCGTCGCCCTCTGCGCCGTCGCCCTCGTGGGCGTGCTCGCGCCCTCCGCCGCCGCGGCCCCCGCGCTGCCGCTTCCCCTGCCGGCCGCCGGGGTCGAGCCCCTGATCTCCGAGGGGATCGGTGTCGAGGGACCGCTGATCAACAACGTCAGTCTGCCCACGCTGAAGTAGCGCGGCGCGTCCGGTAGCTGTCCCCCTCCAGCCGGACGATCTCGGCGTGATGGGCGAGGCGGTCCACCATCGCCGGGGCGGAGGCGCCGCCGAAGACCTCGTCCCAGCGGCCGAGCGGGCGGTCGCTGGTCACGATCAGCGAGGCACGCTCGTAGCGGTGGGCGACCAGCCGGAAGAACAGCCCGGCGGTCGCCGCGTCGAAGGGCGTGTAGCCGACCTCGTCGACGATGAGCAGGGGGTGCTCGTCGAGGGCGGCCAGTTCCGCGTCGAGCCGGCCGGCGGCCCGGGCGTCGGAGAGCCGGGCGGCCCACTCGGCGGCGGTCGCGAACAGCACCCGGTGCCCGGCCTGGCAGGCCCGCACGCCGAGGCCGATGGCCAGGTGGGTCTTGCCGGTGCCGGGCGGGCCGACGAGAACCACGTTGCGCCGGGCTGCGACGAACTCCGCCTTGCCGAGCCGGGCCAGGGTCTCCCGGTCGAAGCCCCGGGGATGCTGCTCGTCGAAGTCCTCCAGCAGCTTGCGGACCGGGAAGCCGGCCGCACGGATCCGGGCCTCGGCGTCGGCGTCCGGGGAGGTCTGCCGGGGCAGGACGGGGGTGGTGGCCGGGGCCTGGGGCTCAGGCGCCTCGGGCTGCGCGGCGGGAACGCGGCCGGTGTGCGGGTGTTCGTCCTGGGACCGGCCGGCCGGCGAACGGTCCGCGTGCCCGCGGTCCGCCTGCGCGGCCATCGGACCCGACATGTACGCGAGGATCGCCGCGGAGCCGATGAATGCCATGTGGATCACCGTCCCCCACAGCAGGGCGTGCCGGGAGGTGTGGTGGACGTCCACGAACATCTGGAGCAGATGGACGGAGGAGATCCCCACGATGGCCGTGGCGAGCTTGACCTTCAGCACGTTGGAGTTGACGTGCGAGAGCCATTCGGGCTGGTCACGGTGGCCCTGGAGGCCGATGCGCGAGACGAAGGTCTCGTAGCCGCCGACGATCACCATGATCAGCAGGTTGGCGATCATCACGACGTCGACCAGCTTGAGCACCGCGAGCATCACGTACGTCTCGGTGGCGTGCCCGCTCAGGCACATCAGGATTAAGGTCCACAGCTCCTTGAAGAACTTGTAGACGTAGACGCCCTGGGCGGCCACCAGCCCGAAGTACAGCGGGGCCTGGAGCCAGCGGGTGGCGAACAGGGCGTATCCGAGCGTGGTGGTCGTTGGGTTCCGCACGGTTCGCCATTCTTCGGGGCCGCCGTGGAAAAACTGAATTCACACCACACGTTGGGATGAAAAGGCATTCAGTAGGACCGGAGCCGGTCCGGTCCCGCGCAGATCACACCCTCGGGACGGCGACGATCAGGCACACTGGACGTTTGGCCGAGTCGTTCGAGCCGTCCGAGCCGTCCGGCCGCGGGAAAGGGTGCCACGCGTGAATGGTCCGCTGATCGTCCAGTCCGACAAGACCCTGCTCCTGGAAGTCGACCACGAGCAGGCCGGCGACTGCCGTCGGGCCATCGCCCCGTTCGCGGAGCTGGAGCGGGCGCCGGAGCACATCCACACCTACCGGGTGACGCCGCTGGGCCTGTGGAACGCCCGGGCGGCGGGCCATGACGCCGAGCAGGTCGTGGACGCGCTGGTGCAGTACAGCCGCTATCCGGTGCCGCACGCGCTGCTGGTGGACATCGCCGAGACGATGGACCGCTACGGGCGGCTCACGCTGTCCAAGCACCCGGCGCACGGGCTGGTCCTGACGACCACCGACCGTCCGGTGCTGGAGGAGGTCCTGAAGTCGAAGCGGATCGCGCCGCTGGTCGGCGCCCGGATCGACCCCGACACGGTCGCCGTGCACCCCTCCGAGCGGGGGCAGATCAAGCAGACGCTGCTGAAGCTGGGCTGGCCGGCCGAGGACCTCGCCGGGTACGTCGACGGCGAGGCGCACCCGATCGAGCTGGCCGAGGACGGCTGGGCGCTCAGGCCGTACCAGAAGCAGGCCGTGGAGAACTTCTGGCACGGCGGGTCGGGCGTGGTCGTCCTGCCCTGTGGCGCGGGCAAGACACTGGTCGGCGCCGGGTCGATGGCGCAGGCGAAGTCGACGACCCTGATCCTGGTCACGAACACGGTCTCCGCCCGGCAGTGGAAGCACGAGCTGGTGCGGCGGACGTCGCTCACCGAGGACGAGATCGGCGAGTACAGCGGGACGAAGAAGGAGATCCGGCCCGTCACGATCGCCACGTACCAGGTGCTGACGACCAAACGGAAGGGCGTCTATCCGCACCTGGAGCTGTTCGACTCCCGGGACTGGGGACTGATCGTCTACGACGAGGTGCACCTGCTGCCGGCGCCGGTGTTCAAGTTCACGGCGGACCTCCAGGCGCGGCGGCGGCTGGGCCTCACGGCCACGCTGGTGCGGGAGGACGGGCGCGAGTCGGACGTGTTCTCCCTGATCGGGCCCAAGCGGTTCGACGCGCCCTGGAAGGAGATCGAGGCGCAGGGCTACATCGCGCCCGCCGACTGTGTGGAGGTCCGGGTCAACCTGACGGACGCGGAGCGGCTCGCGTACGCCACGGCCGAGGCGGAGGAGAAGTACCGCTTCTGTGCGACGACGGACACCAAGCGGAAGGTCACGGAGGCGATCGTCCGCCGCTTCGCCGGGCAGCAGATCCTCGTCATCGGGCAGTACATCGACCAGCTCGACGAGCTGGGTGAGCATCTGGGCGCGCCGGTGATCAAGGGCGAGACGTCGAACGCGCAGCGGGAGAAACTGTTCGACGCCTTCCGGGAGGGCGAGATCAGCGTGCTCGTCGTCTCCAAGGTCGCGAACTTCTCGATCGACCTGCCGGAGGCGACGGTCGCGATCCAGGTGTCCGGCACGTTCGGTTCGCGCCAGGAGGAGGCCCAGCGGCTGGGCCGGGTGCTCCGGCCCAAGTCCGACGGCCACCAGGCCCACTTCTACTCGGTGGTCGCCCGGGACACCATCGACCAGGACTTCGCCGCGCACCGCCAGCGCTTCCTGGCGGAGCAGGGGTACGCGTACCGGATCATGGACGCGGACGAGCTGCTCGCGGAGAGCTGAGGCAGGCCGGCTGCTCGCGGACGGCGGGGCCGCTCACTTGCGGCGGACCACGCCGGCTTCCTCGCCGTACCGACCGAGGATGATCACGTCGAAGGCGGCGCCCGCGAAGACCCTGACGGCGCGCAGGGCATCGCCGAAACGATGACCGGAGCTGCCCGTCACGGCGGTGGCGCCGGGCGGGCGGCCGGGTGCCGGGGCGGGGGAGATGGTTGCTGCGCTCATGTCTCCATCGTGCTTTTCCGCACGTGAGTCCGCGTCGGCCTGAGGGCCGAACCCGCGTGCTCCACCCGTACGCCTGCGGACCGACTCCTGCCCCTCAGGAAGGAGGGCCTGGTCCCCTAGGGGATGAGAAAATCGTTGGCGGCCGACTCCCCCGCTCCTCTAAGATCTCCGCTCTTGCCCGCCTCCCTCACGGAGTGCCGCCGACCGGACGGAAACCGGCCGGCATCTCACCGCCGTCCCTTCAGCAGGTCCTCCGGAGGCACCCCCTTGTCCACGCCCGTCGACGACCCGCTCTCCCGTGAGCGCTCCCACCTCGCCGCGTCCCGTTCCGCCCTGCGTGCCATGCGCGAGGACGTCGAGGCCCTCGACATCAGCGACGTCACCGCGAACTGGGTCAACGCCGAAGTCCTGGCCCACCAGATCGACGAGCGCATCAAGGCCCTGGCCGACCTCAGCGACACCCCGCTGTTCTTCGGCCGGCTCGACTATCTGCGCGCACCGGGTGCCGAGCAGGCCGAGGGCGCGGAAGGGGAACGCTTCTACATCGGGCGGCGGCACGTACACGACGCCGACGGCGACCCGATGGTCATCGACTGGCGCGCACCCGTCTCGCAGCCGTTCTACCGGGCCTCCAAGAAGGACCCGATGGACATCGCGCTGCGGCGCCGCTTCGGCTACACGGGCGGCGACCTCACGGCGTACGAGGACGAGCACCTGTCGGACCCCGCCGAGGCGGCCCGCACCAGCAAGCTGCTCCAGCAGGAGATCGAACGGCCGCGCGTCGGCCCGATGCGGGACATCGTCGCGACGATCCAGCCGGAGCAGGACGAGATCGTCCGGTCGGGACTCTCCGGCACGGTGTGCGTGCAGGGCGGCCCGGGCACCGGGAAGACCGCCGTCGGCCTGCACCGGGTCGCCTATCTCCTCTACGCCCACCGCGAGCGCCTCGCCCGCACCGGCACGCTCGTCATCGGACCGAACCGGTCCTTCCTGCACTACATCGAGCAGGTGCTGCCCGCCCTCGGCGAGTTGTCGGTCCGCCAGGCCACCGTCGAGGACCTGGTGGCGCACGTGGAGATCAAGGGGACGGACGACGCGACGGCCGCGGTCGTCAAGGGCGACGCCCGCATGGCGCAGGTGCTGCGCAGGGCCCTCTACGCGCACGTCACGATGCCCGCCGAGCCGGTCGTGGTCGTGCGCGGCTCCCGCCGCTGGCGCGTCCCTGCGTACGAACTGGAGGACATCGTCCGGGAGTTGCTCGCCCGCGACATCCGCTACGGCGCCGCCCGCGAGGCCCTGCCGCAGCGCATCGCGCACGCCGTGCTGGTGCAGATGGAGCGGTCGGGGGAGGCGCCGGACGACCGGGTGCAGGACGCGGTGGCCCGCAACAGCGCGGTCAAGGCGGCCGTCAAGGCGATCTGGCCGGCCGTCGACCCGGCGAAACTCGTGCTGCGCCTGCTGTCCGACGCGGACTTCCTCGCCGAGCACGCGGAGGGGATCCTCGGCGAGGAGGAGCAGAAGGCGGTGCTGTGGGCGAGACCGGCACGCAGCGTCAGGTCCGCCAAGTGGTCCGCCGCTGACGCCGTCCTCATCGACGAGGCCACCGACCTGATCCAGCGCACGCACTCCCTCGGCCATGTCGTCCTCGACGAGGCGCAGGACCTCTCCCCCATGCAGTACCGGGCGGTCGGCCGCCGCTGCACGACCGGCAGTGCGACCGTCCTCGGCGACCTGGCGCAGGGCACCACGCCGTGGGCGACCCGGGGCTGGCAGGAGGCGCTGGCCCACCTGGGCAAGCCGGACGCGGTCGTGGAGGAGCTGACGGCCGGTTTCCGTGTGCCGACGGACGTCATCACCTACGCGTCCCGGCTGCTCCCGCACATCGCCCCGGGGCTCACCCCGGTCGTGTCGATCCGTGAGAACCCGGGCCACTTCGAGGTCCGGGAGGTCACCGGCACCGCCGAGGTGCTCGACGCCTGCCGCGAGTCGCTGCGCAACGAGGGCTCCACGGCCCTGATCGCGGCGGACGCCCGGATCCCGGAACTGGCGGCGGCGCTGGCGGAGGCCGGTGTCCCGTACCTCGGCCCGGGTGAGGAGACGACCCTGCAGACCCGTCTGACCCTGGTCCCGGCGTCGCTCGCGAAGGGTCTGGAGTACGACTACGTCGTCCTGGACGAGCCCAGCGCGGTGGTCGACGGCGAGCCGGACGAGCGGACCGGGTTGCGGCGTCTGTACGTGGCACTGACGCGAGCGGTATCGGGCCTGACGGTGACGCATAAGGCACCCTTGCCGCCGCAACTGTCCTAGCTGCGGGCAGTCGTGCCGCTGGGGCTGCACCGGTGGGCGCAGCGGCACCCCGCACCGCCGGGTTGCGCACCCACCCGCCCCCAGTCCCGACGCCGAGCCCCCCTCATGAACCGTCCACCGCAGCCCGCCACTCGGCGACGGCCTCCACCGACACCGGCTCCCCCCAACCCCCCGGCCGCACCGCCCCACCGATGTGAAACGCGTCGACCCCCGCGCCCCGCAACACCGGCACGTGCTCCAGCCGCAGCCCGCCCCCCACCAGCAACCGCTGCTCGTACCCCGGCTCCCCGGCACGCCCCGCCTCGGTGAGCAGCACGGGGAGCCCGTCGTCGACCCCGTCCGCCGACCCGGCCGTCAGGTACGTGTCCAGCCCGGGCATCCCGTCCAGCTGCTTGCGCAGGGCGTCCCGGTCGGCGGCCCGGTCGATGGCCCGGTGGAAGGTCCAGGGACAGCCGTCCAGCACGCCGACGACGCGCTCCACCGCCGCCAGGTCCACCGCGCCGTCCGCGTCGAGGAACCCGAGCACGAACTCCTCGGCCCCGGCCTCCCGCAGCCCGGCGGCCACGCCGGCCAGCCGGTCGACGTCCCCGGCCGCGAAGCCGTCGGCGAGCCGCAGCATCACCCGCAGGGAGATGTCCACGGCCCGGCGGATCCCGGCGACGGTGGCGGCCGACGGGGAGAGCCCGTCGGCCGCCATGTCGGTGACCAGCTCAAGGCGGTCCGCGCCTCCGGCCTGGGCGGCGACCGCGTCCTCGACGCCGAGGGCGATCACCTCCAGGACTGCACGCTTGCTCATGGGGCCCCTTCGTCGGCATGGCGTCGGCGTTCGGCAACAGGTCTAGTCCAATCAAGACTACGCTGCCCGCTCCCGCCGCACCCCACGCCCCGGGGACACGACTCACCCGAAGATGTTCAGGTCCTTCGCCTCCACCCCGACCAGCTCGAAATCGGGAGCCCGGTCGACCGGCCGCCCCGTGTACAGCCGCACCAGGGTCGGTCCGTCCCCGATGAAGCGCCCCGGGGGCCGCTCCCCGCCGCTCTCCCCGAGCCGCAGCGGTTCGTCCAGGTCGTCGAGGTCGGCGTGGAGCGGCACGTGCCCCCGCTCGCGGGTGATCCGGGCGAGCAGCGCCAGCGCGTCCGGCAGCCCGGCCCCGCCGTACGCCCCCGGCTCGCCGAAGGCGTCGCGCACGTCCCCGGCGTGCACCCACTCCCCCAGCGCGAGACCGTCCAGCTTCCCGCCCGCCCCGGCGATCACCGGCCCGGCCTCGGTCATCCCGCGCTCCAGCTCGTCGACCACCCGGGCGTTGCTCCAGCCGTCCCGCTCGGCGATGTCCCGGTCGTTCGTCTCGGGCGAGAACACCCCCTCCTCGAACCGGTTCTCCACCACCCGGGTGAGCGCGGCCGAGCAGTGCGCCAGCACCGACCGCACCGACCAGCCCGGGCACGCGGCGACCGGCAGCGCGAAGTCGTCGTCGGCCCTGCCCCGCAGCAGCGGGATCAGCGCGTCACGCTCGATCGTGAGCAGCCGCCCGGGCTGCTCGGGGTCCCGTACGTCGTGCACATCAGCAGGAGTCGTCATGGGACCCACGCTAGGTGTCACACCCCGCTGAGCGGGAGAATGCCCCCATGGCCGATCTCGACGCCCTCCGTGCCCGCTTCGTCCGCACCCTGGAGGCGGCCCGGGGCCCCGCCGGTGGCCCGGACCCGGTCCCGTACGCCGACGACCTGCTCGGCCGCTGGCAGGAGCCGCAGCGCCGCTACCACACGGTCGGGCACCTCACGGCGGTCCTGGACCACATCGACGTACTGGAGACGTACGCGCACGACCCGGACGTGGTCCGGCTGGCCGCCTGGTTCCACGACGCGGTCTACCTCCCCGAGCGCTCCGAGAACGAGGAACGCTCCGCACGCCTCGCCGAGCGGGCCCTGCCCGAGGCCGGCGTGCCCGCGGCCAGGACCGCCGAGGTGGCCCGCCTGGTCCGCCTCACCGTCGGCCACGACCCCGCCGACGACGACCCCGACGGCCAGGTCCTGTGCGACGCCGACCTGGCGATCCTCGCCTCGCCCCCGTCGGCGTACGCCGCCTACACCGCCGCCGTCCGCGAGGAGTACCACTTCGTCCCGAACGAGGCCTTCCGCACGGGCCGCGCGGCGGTCCTGCGCCAACTCCTCGATCTGCCCGGGCTGTTCAGGACGCCGTACGGAGCGTCGGAGTGGGAGGCGACGGCCCGCTACAACCTCACCTCCGAGCTGGAAATGCTGTCGCTTCCACCCGCCGACCCCTCGTAACCTGCCCGGCATGTGGACATCGGGTGCGGAACAGGTGGAGCAGGCCGTCGCCGAGTGCGTGGGCGTGCTGGGGGCGGTCACCGACCGGGACTGGGAGGCGGTGCGCGCCGGGCGGCTGGAGTGGAGCTGCCGGGAGACGGCGGTGCACATCGCCGAGGACCTCATCGCGTACGCGGGGCAGCTGGCGGGGCGCGGGCCCGAGGCCTACACGCCGTTCGAGATCTCGCTGGAGGAGGGGACGGACAACGCCGGTGCGGTGCAGGTGATCCGCACGATGGGCGTCCTGCTCGCCGCCGCGATCCGCACCACCCCGCGCGAGGTGCGGGCCTTCCATCCGTATCCGTTCCGCAGCGCGAACCGCGAGGGGTTCGCCGCGATGGGCGTGGCCGAGGTGCTGCTGCACACCCACGACGTGGCCGAGGGCCTGGGCGTGGCGTACGAACCGGCCGCCGAGCTGTGCGACTTCGTCCTCACCCGGATCTTCCCGCACGTCCAGCCCGGTCCCACCCCGTGGCGGACCCTGCTGTGGGCCACGGGCCGGGGTGAGCTGCCCGGCCGCGAGCCGCTCACCGAGTGGCGGTGGAGCAACAACCTGGTGATCCCCACCGACCGGCTCACTCTCCAGGGCGTCACCCCGGCGGCGGCGGGCGATCTCGGCACGGTCGGCGACGGCGGCTTCGAGTGGCTCGACGGCGGTCCGGTCGAGGGCACCCGGGTCGGCGCCGGGCTGGTGTTCAAGCAGTACGAGGACGGCGTCCACCGGCCCGAGTGGGGCATGTACGTCCTGGTCCGGCGCGAGGACGGCCGCGCACTCGGCGCCATGGGCTTCCACAGCGTGCCGGACGAGTCGGGGCGGGTGGAGGTCGGCTACGACCTGGTCGAAGCGGCCCGTGGCCACGGTTACGCCACCGAGGCGCTGCGCGCGCTGTCGGCGTGGGCGCTGTCCCGGGACGCGGTACGGACCGTCGTCGCGAACGTCGAGCGGGACAACGCGCCCTCGCACCGCGTCCTCGCCCGTGCCGGGTTCGAGGCCGTCGCGGAGGACACCGAGCAGGTCACCTACGAGCTGCGCTAGGGGGTGCGGCGAGACTGCGTACCGGGCGTCGCGACGCCGCGGAGATCCATCAGAAGCCCCCTAACCCCGCAGCTGGGTCCGCCCCTTGGGCCGGCGCAGCCCCGCCCCGTGCAGCAGCCGCACCACCTCGCGGCTGCTGACCTCCACGGCCCCGGCGCTCACCGCGTCCGCGTACCGCTGCTCGGGGATGTCGTAGTGGTCGCGTTCGAAGGCCCGCCGGGGCACGCCGAGGCGTTCGGCGAAGGTGTGCAGCTCCTCGTACGAGACGTCGCTGACCAGGTGGGACCACATGCGGCCGTGGCCGGGCCAGGTCGGCGGGTCGATGTAGACGGTCACGAGGACGCCGCTCCGCCGAGGGCCTCGCCCAGCGACCCGACCGCGGCGACCTTCACGCCCGCCTCGCTGCACACCCAGTGCGGGTCGGGCCCCAACTCCGGTTGCACGTCCAGCGCGTGCGGGTCGCCGGTGCCGCACACCGGGCACAGCGGCCAGCGGCCGTAGCGCTCCAGCAGGGCGTCCTGCACGTCCTGCGCGACCAGACCGGCGACGTACTGCGCGCCCTCCGGCCACTGCTCGACCCACCACCGCCGCTGCACGACGGACTCCTCGACCAGGGAGACGACGTCCGCCTCGGCGACACGTCCCGCGACGAGGTCGGCCAGCACGAGGGCGCGCGCGGCGTGCAGTGCCTGCTCCAGGGGGCTGATGGGGTCCATGCCCCCATTGTGCGCACTCTTGACCACAACGCCGAGCCGAAAATATCTTTCAAGGGTGACCCGAAGAGTGAAGGAAATTTTCGCCAGCGAACGCGGCGGTGCGAGCGGCACGGGCGGCACGGGTGCCATGGCCGCCACGCTCGGCACCCCGCCCGCCCCCGCCGCCCTCGCGGCCAAGGTCCGTACGCTGGGCCCGTCGATGACGCGTTCCATGCAGCGCGTCGCCGAGGCCGTCGCGGGCGACCCGGCCGGCTGCGCGGCCCTCACGGTCACCGGCCTCGCCGAACTCACCGGCACCAGCGAGGCGACCGTCGTACGCACCGCCCGGCTGCTGGGCTATCCGGGTTACCGGGACCTGCGCCTGGCCCTCGCCGGCCTCGCCGCCCAGCAGCAGTCCGGCCGCGCCCCCGCCATCACCACGGACATCGCGGTCGACGACCCGATCGCCGACGTGGTCGCGAAGCTGGCCTACGACGAGCAGCAGACCCTCGCCGACACCGCCGCCGGCCTCGACACCGTCCAACTGGGCGCGGCCGTCACGGCGCTGACCGGCGCCCGGCGCACGGACGTGTACGGCGTCGGGGCGTCCGGCCTGGTCGCCCAGGACCTCACGCAGAAGCTGCTGCGCATAGGGCTGGTCGCGCACGCCCACAGCGACCCGCACCTGGCCGTCACCAACGCCGTGCAGCTGCGCGCGGGCGATGTCGCGATCGCCATCACGCACTCCGGGTCCACGGGGGACGTCATCGAGCCGCTGCGGGTCGCCTTCGAGCGCGGGGCGACGACGGTGGCGATCACCGGCCGCCCGGACGGCCCGGTCTCGCAGTACGCCGACCACGTCCTCACCACGTCCACGGCGCGGGAGAGCGAGCTGCGTCCCGCGGCGATGTCGTCCCGGACCGGACAGCTTCTTGTGGTGGACTGCCTGTTCGTGGGGGTGGCGCAGCGGACGTACGAGACGGCGGCGCCGGCGCTCTCGGCGTCGTACGAGGCGTTGGCCCACCGGCATCGTTCCTGAACCGGCCCCGGCCGGCACCGGAAAGACACGGAAAGACACGGAAAGAGCCGTCCCATGACCTCCACCTCCAACCCCCGTGAGCTCAGAGCCGAGTTGGAGTCCCTGACCACCGAGGCGTTCCGGCCGGAGCTGGCCGGCATCGACCGGCTGCCCACCCTCGACATCGCGCGGCTCATGAACGGCGAGGACGGCACCGTGGCCGGGGCGGTCGCGGCCCGGCTGCCGGAGATCGCCGACGCGATCGACGCCCTGGCCGAGCGGATGGCCCGGGGTGGCCGCCTTGTCTACGCGGGGGCCGGCACGGCCGGCCGGCTGGGCGTCCTGGACGCCTCCGAGTGCCCGCCCACCTTCAACACCGACCCCTCCCGGGTCGTCGGGCTGATCGCGGGCGGCCCCCAGGCCATGGTCACCTCGGTGGAGGGCGCGGAGGACTCCCGGGAACTGGCCCAGGCCGACCTGGAGCCCCTCGGCCTCACCCCGGACGACACGGTGGTCGGCATCTCGGCCTCCGGCCGCACCCCGTACGCCATCGGCGCCGTCGAGTACGCCCGCGCCCGCGGCTCCCTCACCATCGGCCTCGCCTGCAACCAGGGCAGCCCGCTCGCGGCCGCCGCCGAGCACGGCATCGAGATCGTCGTGGGCCCCGAACTGCTCACCGGCTCCACCCGACTGAAGGCCGGCACGGCACAGAAGCTCGTGCTCAACATGCTGTCGACGATCACCATGATCCGCCTGGGCAAGACCTACGGGAACCTGATGGTCGACGTCCGCGCCTCCAACGACAAACTGCGTGCCCGCTCCCACCGCATCGTCGCCCTCGCCACCGGCGCCGGCGACGAGGAGATCGAACGGGCCCTGGCCGCCACCGACGGAGAGGTGAAGAACGCGATCCTGACCCTCCTGGCCGGCGTGGACGGCCCGACGGCGGCCCGCCTGCTGGAGGAATCCGGCGGGCACCTGCGAGCGGCCCTGGAGGCACGCCCGTAGGGCCTGGTCAGGCAGTCGTGTGCTGCAGGATCCGGTCGGCCAGGTGGTCGTCCAGTGCCCTGGGCAGGGTGTGGCCCATCCCCTCGATCATGACCAGGCGGGCGCCGGGGAGGGCGGCGGCGGTGGCTTCGGCATGGGCGGGCGGGAACATCGGGTCCTCGGTGCCGTGCAGGACCAGCGACGGCGCCGTGACGGAGGCCAGCTCCGCCGTGGAGCCCACCGGGGCGGCCCCGGCGAGCGCGTGGTTGAGCGCGGCCCACGGATCACGCGCCCGCTCGTACGCCCGGCGCTCCATCGCACGGTACTCGTCCTCGTCGAACGGCAGCACCTGTCCGTGCAGCACACGCCACAGCGGCAGCCGGGCGGCGAGGTAGTCCTCCAGGCCGGCCTGCGGCTCCGGGAACGCCGAGGCGAGCGCGGCCAGCAGCTCGGGCCTGGGCGCAGGCAGTTCACCGGGGAGCGGAGGTGCTCCCTCCATGGCACGCTGCACGGCCGCCGCCGTGTCGGTGCCGAGCGGCTGGGACGACAGGCTCGTCAGGGTCAGCACCCGGCCCGGGTGGGTGACGGCCAGCCGCTGGCCGATGATGCCGCCGAGGGACGCGCCCACCACGTGAGCGCGTTCCGCCCCGAGCGCGTCCAGGACGGCGAGCGCGTCGGAGGCCAGGTCGGCGACGGTGTACGGCTGCTGGGCGAAGTCGACCGTGGACGAGCGTCCGGTGTCCCGGTGGTCGTAGCGGATGACCCGGCGGCCCCCGTCGACAAGGCGGCGGACGATGCCGTCGTTCCACTGGATGCCCTGCGCCTGCGCGCCCATCACCAGCAGCACCGTCGGATGGGCGGGGTCGCCGAACTCCTCGGTCCACAGCTCGAGTCCGCCCGCAGGGACCATCCGCTCGCGGCCCGTCAGGTACTCGTTCTCCGTCTTATTTTCCTGCATGGTCGTTCAGGTTAATGGCTCGGAGGCGAGCGCACACCTGTTTTCCGGGCACGTGTGTGCGGGTGCGGGTTGGACGCCCCGGGCCCGTCCGGGCACGCTGACCCCATGGCGGGTGTCAAGGGACAGGTGCAGAAGCGTGGCGTGGAGCGCCGCCGCGCCATCGTCGACGCGGCGATCGAGCTGTTCGCGCGTCAGGGGGTGCGCGGCACCGGGGTGGCCGCGATCGCCGAGCGCGTCGGCACCACCCCGTCCGCCCTCATCCACCACTTCGGCAGCAAGGACGGCCTCGTCCGAGCCGTCCTGGAAGAGGCCGACCGGCGCGCCCTGGAACGGCTGTCCGCCACGAAGGACGCCGAACCCACCCTGGACGAGGCGTTCGACTGGTTCGTCCGGGACGCCGAGCACACCGCCGCCACCGCACGGCAACTGGCCGCCCTGCACACCACCCTCACCGCGGAGAACCTCGATCCCGGCTCCGGGCTCCACACCTGGTTCCGGGACCGCGGCCGGGCGCTGCGGGCCCATCTGGTCGCCCTGTTCACGCGCGCCGCTGCCGACGGTTCGGCCCGCGCCGACCTGGACCCCGCCCTCCTGGCAGCGGAGACGGCGGCGTTCCTCGAAGGGGCCCACCTGCTGTGGCTCCTGGACCCCGAGCAGGTGGACCTGACCGCCTTGCACCGCAGCTACTTCGAGGGGCTGGCGTCCCGGATCCGGCCGGACTGAAAAGAAACGGGTGCGCGGCGGCACCGGGCCCGGCGGCCCTGCCAGGGAGTGCCCGCGAGGGCCGTCACGTCGGCTGGGCGCGTCATGTCAGCTGGGCGACCGCCTCCCCCTGCTCCGCATGCCGCTCGTCCTGCTCCGCGTGCCGCTCGTCCTGCTCCGCGTGCCGCTCCTCCTGCTCCGCCGCGGCCCTGTCGGCCAGGGCGTTGACGGCCGCGTTGAACCGCTCCATCGAGGTGGGCCGGTCCGGGCCCAGGACGTACTCCTTGAGGACGCGGCGCTCGGGTGCCATCGGGTCGTGCAGCGGAGCGCGGACCGAGCGGAGGATCTCCGGCAGCCGGACGCACTCCCGGTCGAGGAGGTAGGCGCCCCCGGCGGTGGTGTACGCGGCCCGGAACTCACCGTCGGGCAGGTCGTTCGCGTTGGTCAGGACGTACGGCTTGAGGCTCGCCACGAAGTCCGCGACCACGGACGACACATCGCTGATGAGCATGTCGGCCTGGTCGAAGCACTCGTACAGCGTGGGCAGTTGCTTCAGGATCACCTGGTGTCGGACGGAGCCCCGGCTCTCCCAGAAGATCCGGTGCCACTCGGCACGCAGCTCGTGCCACTCGGCCTCACCACCGGGGTCGGGGACGCGCGCCTCCCGGGTCTGCTGGGCGTCGTCGCCGCCGAGCCGTCCCGCCAGCTCCCCGAGGCGGGCCTGGATCTCCGCGAGCCGCGGCCGGGCTGCGGTGATGGCGGCCTCCACGCCGTCGCTGTCACCCCGCTCCTTGTCCCGCCGCTCGTTGTCGGCGCGCAGCAACTCCCTGATGGCACGGTCGGCTTCGGCCGCGGCGCGGGAGCGCTTGCCGGTGAGGGGGTGCGGCTTGTAGATGACGCGCACGTTCTCCGCGAGCAGCTTCTCGACCAGCGTCACGCCCATCGGGATCAGGGACGTGTGGCAGTCGTCGTCGCTCCAGCCCTCCCAGGTCGGTGCGTACAGGACGGTCGGCAGCGGCCCGGGAACGTGGTCCGCGTGCAGCCGGATCGACGACAGCTGCGGGCGGCCCACCTCGACGATCGCCCGGTCGTCGATGGCGTGCCGCACCCGCTGGTAGCGGTCGCGCCCGGCCCGCCCGGCCACCCAGATCTCGTCGTACACCTTGCTCACCCGGTTGCTGCTGGCGAGCTTGTCGCTGTCGCCGTGCCCGATGAAGACGTGCTTGGCCTCGGCGACGCGCAGCATGTGCACGTTCTTGCCCGCGTTGCCGGGGTAGAGGACGACCCGGAGCTCGGGCAGCTCCAGCTGCGCCACGTCGTCGGCCTTCGGCAGGCACACCACGGGCAGCCGCGTACGGCTCAGATAACGGAACGAGGCCCGCTCCCGCAGGATGATCAGCGGGCGCCGGTCGAGCTGCTCCAGCGTCTCGATCCACATGTTGACCTGGTACATGAAGTCCCGCGACACGGACGCGAAGCTGAAGTACAGCGCCACCTCCGGCCGGTAGCCGGACAGTTGCCGGTTGACCTCCGCGATCACCTCGTCCCGCGACGGCATCCGGCGGGCCCGGCGCAACTGCGCCAGCAGCGCCAGCACGGCGGCCACCGCGAGCCCGGCGGTCAGCGCGAAACCGACACCGGCGGGCTGCCACGCCCCCGCCGCCAGGGCGGCCAGCAGTCCCGCGTGGGCCGGCAGGTCCAGGTGCAGCAGCTTGCGCAGGAACCGCCGGTAGAGGAGGGCGGGCGGGGACTGCGGAATGCCCGCCCCGCTCATGTCGAGGTTGCGCACCACCACCGGGAGCGTGCGCCGCCGCCGGATGGCGTGATGCACCGCCGTGTACAGCGTCACCAGCGCGAAGTGGGCACTGAACACCGCCAGGGCGGTCACCAGCACCGCGTCCGAGGCGTTCATACGGTCGGCCAGGGCGAGCAGCATCACCGTCCGCACGGTGAACCGCATCGTGCGGGTCAGCTGCAACGCGGCCAGCCGCCGCACGAAGGAGGGCGCCCGCGCGTGCAGCACCTCGTCCGCGGCGTACGTCACGGC
Organism: Streptomyces sp. SID5464; assembly: GCF_009862985.1. Classification (NCBI taxonomy): domain Bacteria; kingdom Bacillati; phylum Actinomycetota; class Actinomycetes; order Kitasatosporales; family Streptomycetaceae; genus Streptomyces; species Streptomyces sp. SID5464. Next base: position 373,865 of record NZ_WWIQ01000010.1, read on the forward strand.
CGAGGCCACGGCGAAGCCCCAGAGCGACGGCCGCAGCGCGAAGACGGGCAGTGCGGCGAAACCGGCGGCGAAGAGCAGCACGAGGAGCAGATCGGTCTTCCCGCGCACGCGCAGGACACCGCACAACCAACGGAGCGTCATGAACAGGATTCCTCTGGGAAAGGAGGTGTCTTCCGGGATGGCGTGCGGTGGGGCGTACGCCGCTGTACGCGCGGTACGCCAGTTCGACGACGACAACGGGCGAATGGTTGTACGCCCGCGCGTCACCTTCACGTCACCTTGCCCTCAACTCCCGTTCCCCTGAAACGGCCACCGCCCACGGCGGGCGGCCCGCTGCCGACCGACGACAATGGATCCATGAACCACGCCCAGCTCACCGCCCTAGGCCGTGCCCTCCGACTCCTCGGGGAGCACGGGGAGGCCCTCACCGGCGACACCCCGGACGCCAAGCTGCACGAGGTCAAGGCGGATCTGCGGAGGGCCCTGGACCTGCTGGAGGAGAGCGTCGGCAGCGCCCCGCCCACCACGCGCTGCCCCGAGCACCCGAACGGCCCGGTCGACGAGGGCGCGCCCGACGGATGCCTGCTGTGCGAGACGCGGCGCCGGGCCGCCCGCCGGGCCGAGTTCAACGGGCCCGCCCCGCACCCCCCGCAGCCCACGGAGCCCGTGCAGTCCCGTTACGGCGTACGCGGTGACCGCCCCCAGCCCCAGCAGCGCTGGCTGCCGGAGCTGTGGAACGGTCAGACCTGGCAGCTGTGCGGCACCCCGCGCCGGGACCGCCGCGAGGCCGAGCTGTTCATCGCCGCGCAGCGCAAGGCTCCCCGGGCCGCCATGGCGTACCGGCTCGTGCACGAGTTCACCGACTACGAGGTGCTGCGTGTGTGGGGGACGCCCGTGCGGGTCGACATCGAGCCGATGGGCAACCTGTAGGCCCTACAGCAGTGGCAGGGGCAGGAACTCGTACCCCTCCCACAGCCGCCGCGACCGCTCCTCCGGATACGCCGTGACCACCGGCTCCGCATCCAGCACCTGCACCAGCCGCCGCTCGTCGTCGTACGCCGGCCAGCCCGGGTCGCCGGTCCTCGCGAAGGACGTCCAGGACGCTCGGAAACGGGAGGACAGCGAAAGCGCCTCAGCGGACGGCTCCGCGCCCGCGAACAGCAGAAGTCCCAGGTCCGCCCCGTAGGTGCCGAACAGCAGCGGGATGTCCAGGCCGTGGCAGGCACCGAGCGCACCGCCGTTGCCGGGGGCCGGCCAGGTCAGTTCGTAGAGGTGCGCGCTGCCGCCGCCCGCGCGCTGGGCCTCGGCCAGGTGCAGGGACGGCATGTTGAACAGCCAGTCCGTCTGGACGCGTTCGTAGAGCTCGCTCGGCGAGGCGTCCGGGAAGGCGGCGCGGTACGCCTGTTCATCCCCGGGGGCGAAGAGGCGGAGGGCCGCTGCCGCCCGCTCCTCTGTTATCCGGCCCAGCCGGCCCGCCATGGCGACGAAGAGGCGGTACTCGTCGCGGTTGTGGCCGACGAGCAGGTCGACGTCCTTCGCCGCACCGGCCGCCAGCGCCTGCCAGGGCGTGGTCGGCAGGACCTCGCCGTCGACGACCGGCGAGAAGGGCGTGACCGTCGGCGCCGCCTGGCCCCAGCGGTCGAGGTACTGGGGCATCTTGGCGCTCAACGACTCACCCGCCGAGGTCAGTTCGCGCGGCGGGACCGTCGCCAGGTCGGCGACCGTGGGCCGCAGCCCCACCTCGGCGGCGAGAGCGGCACCGATGTCACGGGCCAGCGCGTCCGAGAAGAACGTCCCCGGCACGCTCTGCGCGATCGCCCGCCGGAACAGGCCCGCCGCCCTCGGCATGGCCAGCAGCGAGGCGACGCAACCCGCGCCCGCCGACTCGCCGAAGACCGTGACCTGGCCGGGGTCGCCGCCGAACGCCTCGATGTTGTCCCGTACCCACTCCAGCGCGGCCACCTGGTCGAGCAGGCCGCGGTTGGCGGGCGCCCCCTCGATGTGGGCGAAGCCCTCCATGCCGACGCGGTAGTTGAGGGACACGACCACGAGGTCGCCGTCGGCCGCGATGCGCCGGGCGTCGTAGCCGGGGCTGCCGGAGTGGCCGAGCTTGTAGGCGCCGCCGTAGAGCCACACCATCACCGGGCGGCGGGCGCCCGGGGCGGGCTCGGGGGTCCAGACGTTGACCGTGAGCCACTCGTCGCCCTCGGGCACGTCGACCAGACCCGGGCCGCCCAGGTTGCCGAGGTCCTGCGGGGGCGGCGGGCCGAAGGCGTACGCGTCCCGTATGCCGTCCCAGGTGTGGGCGGGGCGCGGGGCCAGGAACCGGGCCTCGCCCACGGGGGGTGCGGCGAAGGGGATGCCGCGGAAGACGGCGAGGCCCTCCTCCCTGCGGCCGCGTACCGCACCGGCGGTGGTGCGCACCACCGGTGCGGGCTGCCCGGCTGAGGCGCCGGTCGGGGGGTGGGACTCGGTCGTCGTCATCTCTGGATCTCCTCACGGGGTGCCGGTGAACAGGCGCTCCGCCAGTGTCCTTGACTGACGCAAGTGAATCCAGGGCGGCCCGGGGACGGACCCGGTGGGGTCAGCTGAGCGTCTTCAGCGCCGCCGGGTCGTAGGGCGCCAGCTCGTCGAAGCGGCCGGACAGGACCTTCTGCGCCCACTGCGGGTCCTGGAGCAGGGCGCGGCCGACGGCGACCATGTCGAACTCGTCGCGCTCGAAGCGGTCCAGGAGGTTGTCCAGGTCGCCCACTTCGGCGCCCTCGCCCTGGAAGGCCTTGATGAAGTCGCCGTTCAGGCCGACCGAGCCGACGGTGATGGCGGGCTTGCCCGTGAGCTTCTTGGTCCAGCCGGCCAGGTTGAGGTCGGAGTCGTCGAACTCGGGCACCCAGTAGCGGCGGGTGGAGGCGTGGAAGGCGTCCGCACCGGCCGCGGCGAGCGGGGTCAGGATGGCCTCCAGCTCCTCGGGCGTCTCCGCGAGGCGGGCGTCGTAGGCCTCCTGCTTCCACTGCGAGTAGCGGAAGATGACGGGGAAGTCGGCCGAGACGGTCTCGCGGACGGCCGCGACGATCTCCGCCGAGAACTTGGCACGGGCGACCGGGTCGCCGCCGTAGGCGTCGGTGCGGCGGTTGGTGCCCTCCCACAGGAACTGGTCGAGCAGGTAGCCGTGGGCGCCGTGGATCTCCACGCCGTCGAAGCCGATGCGCTCGGCGGCGGCAGCGGCCTCGGCGAACGCGCCGATGACGGCGTCGATGTCGGCCTGGGTCATGGCCTTGCCGGTGGGCTCGGTGGCGCCGATGCGCAGGCCGGAGGGGCCGACGGCCGGGGCGTCCGCGACCGGCGGCTCGCCCTGGTTGCGGACCATGCCGATGTGCCACAGCTGCGGCACGATCGTGCCGCCCGCGGCGTGCACCGCCTCGGCGACCTTCGCCCAGCCCGCGAGCTGCTCCTCGCCGTGGAACCGCGGCACCCGGTCGCTCTGCCCGGCCGACTCGTGGCCGACGTAGGTCCCCTCGGTGACGATCAGACCGACGCCGGCGGCGGCGCGGCGGGAGTAGTACGAGATGACGTCGTCGCCGGGGACACCGCCCGGGGAGAACATGCGGGTCATCGGCGCCATCGCGATCCGGTTCGGAACGGTCAGGCCGCCCAGCGATACGGGCCGGGACAGGATTTCGGCGGCGCGGGAGGCGGCGGAGGCGGCGACGGTCACGTGGGGGCTCCTCTTCGGATACCGGACAGTATGTGCATACGCATAGGACGTACGTGTCAACCATCCGGCCCCGCCCGGGCCATCCCGCCCGCGCTGTGATCCCGGACACGCCCGAGGGCGGCACCCCCTGTCGGAACAGGGAGTGCCGCCCTCGGCAAGGACGTTGATCGACCAGGTCGATCAGAAGTCCATGTCACCGCCCGGCATGCCACCGCCGGCGGGCGCGGCGGCCTTCTCCGGCTTGTCGGCGATGACGGCCTCGGTGGTGAGGAACAGCGCGGCGATGGAGGCGGCGTTCTGCAGCGCGGAACGGGTCACCTTCGCCGGGTCGATGATCCCCTCGGCGATCATGTCGACGTACTCACCGGTCGCGGCGTTCAGACCGTGGCCGACCTGGAGGTTGCGGACCTTCTCCACGACGACGCCGCCCTCGAGACCACCGTTGACGGCGATCTGCTTCAGCGGGGCCTCCAGCGCGAGCTTCACGGCGTTGGCGCCGGTCGCCTCGTCACCGTCGAGCTCCAGCTTCTCGAAGACCTGGGAGGCCTGCAGCAGGGCCACGCCACCACCGGCGACGATGCCCTCCTCGACGGCCGCCTTGGCGTTGCGCACGGCGTCCTCGATGCGGTGCTTGCGCTCCTTGAGCTCCACCTCGGTGGCGGCACCGGCCTTGATGACCGCGACACCGCCGGCGAGCTTCGCCAGGCGCTCCTGCAGCTTCTCGCGGTCGTAGTCCGAGTCGCTGTTCTCGATCTCGGCGCGGATCTGGTTGACCCGGCCCTGGACCTGGTCGGCGGAGCCGGCACCGTCGACGATGGTGGTCTCGTCCTTGGTGATGACGACCTTGCGGGCCTTGCCCAGGAGGTCGAGCGTGGCGTTCTCCAGCTTGAGGCCGACCTCCTCGGAGATCACCTCGCCGCCGGTGAGGATGCCGATGTCCTGGAGCATCGCCTTGCGACGGTCACCGAAGCCCGGAGCCTTGACGGCGACGGACTTGAAGGTGCCGCGGATCTTGTTGACGACCAGCGTCGACAGGGCCTCGCCCTCGACGTCCTCGGCGATGATCAGCAGCGGCTTGCCCGACTGCATGACCTTCTCCAGGAGCGGGAGCAGGTCCTTGACGTTGGAGATCTTGGAGTTGGCGATCAGGATGTACGGGTCGTCGAGGACGGCCTCCATACGCTCCATGTCGGTGGCGAAGTACGCCGAGATGTAGCCCTTGTCGAAGCGCATACCCTCGGTGAGCTCCAGCTCCAGACCGAAGGTCTGGGACTCCTCGACGGTGATGACGCCTTCCTTGCCGACCTTGTCCATCGCCTCGGCGATGAGCTCGCCGATCTGGGTGTCGGCGGCGGAGATGGAGGCCGTGGAGGCGATCTGCTCCTTGGTCTCGACGTCCTTCGCCTGCTCCAGCAGGGCGGCGGAGACGGCCTCGACGGCGCGCTCGATACCGCGCTTCAGGGCCATCGGGTTGGCACCGGCGGCTACGTTGCGCAGGCCTTCCTTGACCAGGGCCTGGGCGAGAACGGTCGCGGTGGTCGTACCGTCACCGGCGACGTCGTCCGTCTTCTTGGCGACTTCCTTGACCAGCTCGGCGCCGATCTTCTCGTACGGGTCCTCGAGCTCGATCTCCTTGGCGATGGAGACACCGTCGTTGGTGATCGTGGGGGCGCCCCACTTCTTCTCGAGGACGACGTTGCGGCCCTTGGGGCCGAGGGTCACCTTGACGGCGTCCGCGAGCTGGTTCATGCCGCGCTCGAGGCCGCGCCGCGCCTCCTCGTCGAACGCGATGATCTTGGCCATGTGAAGTGGTCCCTCCAGGACTGGGGGTGATTCCTTCGGACCGCGCCCGCGCCCGCGACGGACGGCTCGCCGGCCTCGTGGTTCCTTCCCCACCTGGCCTGCGGGCCTCACCGACCCGGTCCTTACGTTGTCACTCTCACCTTCAGAGTGCTAACGCAATGATTAGCACTCGGGCATGGCGAGTGCAAGCGACTCCCACGGTTCGAGCGGGTGCTCAGCCCCCGGCGAACAGCGGGCATCCGGCTCGGCCCGCAGGCCACGGGCAGCGCCGCGGCGGATCGGGCGAGCAGAGAAAAGCCTGGCCCCCGGCCCGTCGCGGCGAGACGAGAGCGACGACGCGGGCGGTCGCCCGGCGGGCGCACCCGTCACGCCGGCCGCCAACCCCCGAGCAGGCCGAAGGGCCCGCACCCCGGGGGGTGCGGGCCCTTCAGAGAAGACCGGTCGCTTGCGCTTGGTCGTGGTGCGCGTTCAGGCAGAGACGCGAACCATGTCGGCCTGCGGCCCCTTCTGGCCCTGCGAGATCTCGAACTCGACCCGCTGGCCCTCTTCCAGGGTGCGGTAGCCGTCCATCTGGATCGCACTGTAGTGGACGAAAACATCCGCACCACCGTCGACCGCGATGAAGCCGTACCCCTTCTCCGCGTTGAACCACTTGACGGTGCCCTGAGCCATGCCTAACTCCCCTATTACTGGCCCTTGCACAGATCCACACTTCGCGGACCCGGGTCAGACCTCACCCCCCACGGTTGGGGGCGTGCGCCGGAACGCGTCGACCGCGGCTGAATGTATCTGTCCAACTGCCGTCTGCAACAGGTCAATCGGACGAGAATTCTGGACGCGCAGGGTCCGGAATGTGGGGAGAATTCGCCTGAATTCAGGGCAAGTCGGGCCACACAAAAGGAACAAAAGCCGCGAAAGACGCACACACTTTGGCTACATCTTGTCGGGCGTGCGGCAGGAATTCAGGGCTCCCGATCAGGGGATCGGCGCCGTGTTCCCCAACTGTACCGCGCTCAATCACACAGAATTGCCCCCTCCGCTTCTCTCACGGAGGGGGCAATTCGCTGAACTCTCAGTAACCGCCGTTACCGAAGGTAACAATCAAGCCGGTCGACCGGTTCAGCCACCGGCGACGGCGGGGATGATCGACACACCGGCGCCGTCCGGAGTCGCCGTCTCCAGACCCTGCTCGAACCGCACGTCGTCGTCGTTGACGTACACGTTGACGAACCGGCGCAGCTTGCCCTGGTCGTCCAGCACCCGGGCGGCGATCCCGGTGTGGTTCTTCTCCAGGTCGGCGATGACCTCGCCGAGGGTCGCCCCCTCGGCGGCGACCTCGGCCTGGCCGCCGGTGTAGGTACGCAGGATGGTGGGGATGCGAACGGTGACGCTCATCGGGATGTGACCTCCGGTTTCGATTGAGCTACGGCTGGGGGCGCGCCCCCAGGGGCGCGGGGCCGGGTCGATGTGCGGCTGCGCCGCGTGGGCGCGACCAGCCCCCACCGGCCCGCAGCGAACGATGGTCAGACCAGACCGGCTTCCCGGAACGACTCCAGGTTGGGCCGAATGGTCGCGGTGAGCCCGGTCCCGGCCACCGCATCCAGCGTCTTGAGACCATCCCCGGTGTTGAGAACGACGGTGGTCTTGGCGGGGTCGAGCACCCCGTTCTCGATCAGCTTCCTGGTCACGCCCACGGTCACCCCACCCGCGGTCTCCGCGAAGACACCCTCGGTCCGGGCGAGCAGCTTGATCGCGTCAACGACCTGCTCGTCCGTCACGTCCTCCACGAAACCGCCCGTCCGCCGGGCGATGTCCAGCACGTACGGCCCGTCCGCCGGGTTGCCGATCGCCAGCGACTTGGCGATCGTGTCCGGCTTCTGCGGGCGTACGACGTCGTGCCCGGCCTTGAACGCCGTCGACACCGGCGAGCAGCCCTCGGCCTGCGCGCCGAAGATCTTGTACGGCTTGTCCTCGACCAGCCCGAGCTTGATCAGCTCCTGCAGACCCTTGTCGATCTTCGTCAGCTGCGAGCCGGAGGCGATCGGCACCACGATCTGGTCGGGCAGCTGCCAGCCCAGCTGCTCGCAGATCTCGTACGCCAGGGTCTTGGAGCCCTCGGCGTAGTACGGCCGCAGGTTGACGTTGACGAAGCCCCAGCCCTCGCCGGCCGGGTCGCCGATCAGCTCGGAGCAGAAGCGGTTCACGTCGTCGTAGTTGCCCTGGATGCCGACGAGCTCACCGCCGTAGACCGCGGCCATGACGACCTTGCCCTGCTCCAGGTCGTGCGGGATGAACACGCAGGAGCGGAAGCCGGCGCGGGCCGCCGCGGCACCCACGGCGCCGGCGAGGTTGCCGGTGGAGGAGCAGGACAGCGTGGTGAAGCCGAAGGCGCGGGCGGCCTCCAGGGCCTGGGCGACGACCCGGTCCTTGAAGGAGTGCGTCGGGTTGCCGGAGTCGTCCTTGACGAAGAGCTTGCCGGCGTCGACCCCCAGCTCGCGCGCGAGGTTGTCGGCCTTGACGAGCTTGGTCCAGCCCGGGTTGATGTTCGGCTTGGTCGCCACGTCGGCCGGGACCGGCAGCAGCGGGGCGTAGCGCCAGATGTTCGCGGGTCCCGCTTCGATCCGCTTGCGGAGTTCCTCGGTGTCGTAGGCCGAGAAGTCGTAGGCGATCTCCAGCGGGCCGAAACACTCCTCGCACGCGAAGACCGGGCCGAGGGGTACGCGGTGGCCGCACTCGCGGCAGCTCAGGGCGGCGGCGGGGCCGAGGTCTACGGTGGAGTCAGTGGTGCTTGCAACAGTCTGCACAGCCATGTGAGGCGAGGCCCTTTCTCCTCATCTTCCTCACGACGCATCTCGCCGTGAGACGGATTTGGCACCTTCCCGAGCCGGGAGCCTCGCGGAGCGGTCGACAGTGACCTACGAGTATCGGCTGGAGGGTTGCCGGGGCTTCATCGGGCCGTTTCCCTCTGCCCCTCTGGATGAGCTGTATGTGGTTGTAAACGACGGCTGACCCCGGACATGCGATGGTCATCCGCGTTGTTCAAGACTGTAACCGACGACCAGGACAGTTGAGATAGTCGTCCGAACCGCGAGATGGGTCACAGTCCGTCCCGCCGAGAGTACGCAGAGGAGCCGCCACGGTGCTGGAAGAAGTCGAGCGCTGGCTGAGCACCCGTTCCTGGTCAGCGACCGATCGCCCGCTCCACCAGATCCTGGCCGCCAAGCAGCGCTCGGGCCAGACGGTGAGTGTGGTGCTGCCCGCGCTCAACGAGGAGGAGACGGTCGGTGACATCGCCGCCGTCATCCGTCACGACCTGATGCGGCAGGTGCCGCTCGTCGACGAGCTCGTCGTCGTCGACTCGGGCTCGACCGACCGTACGTCGGAGGTGGCCGCCGCCGCGGGCGCGACGGTGGTGCACCGCGACGAGATCCTCCCGGGGATCCCGGCCGTGCCCGGCAAGGGCGAGGTGCTGTGGCGGTCGCTGCTCGTCACCCGCGGGGACATCGTCTGCTTCGTCGACGCGGACCTGAGGGACTTCTCGTCCGACTTCGTCTCCGGGATCGTGGGCCCGCTGCTCACCGACCCCGACATCGCCCTGGTGAAGGGCATGTACGACCGTCCGCTCGGCGGTGCGGCCGGGCAGGGCGGCCGGGTCACGGAGCTGATGGCCCGCCCGCTGCTGAACATGCACTGGCCGCAGCTGGCCGGCTTCGTGCAGCCGCTGGGCGGCGAGTACGCGGCCCGCCGCTCGCTGCTGGAGCAGCTGCCGTTCCCCGTCGGGTACGGCGTCGAGCTCGGGATGCTGGTCGACGCGCTGCACCTGGTGGGCCTGGACGCCCTCGCCCAGGTGGACGTCGGGGTGCGCAAGCACCGGCACCAGGACGGGCAGGCGCTGGGCCGGATGGCCGCCGCGATCTACCGCACGGCCCAGCTGCGGCTGGCCCGCGGGCATCTGATCCGGCCGTCCCTGACGCAGTTCGAGCGGGGCGGCGACGGCTTCGAGCCGCGGACGTACTCCGTGGACACCGAGGAGCGTCCGCCGATGGTGGAGATCGCCGAGTACCAGGCGCGTAGGGCGGCCTGACCGGGGTCGTTTTCGGCCGGGTGGGGCAGGGCCGTACGTTTGAGCGTTTCCGGGCCGGGCTAGGTTGAGGCGTATGGCTTCGACGTACGGTGCTGCACAGGTCCTGGTGGCGTCCAACCGCGGTCCGGTCTCGTACGCGGTGGGCGAGGACGGTTCGCTGAACGCCAAGCGGGGCGGCGGCGGGCTGGTCTCGGGGCTGTCCGCGATCGGCTCGGACGCGGACGCCCTGTGGGTGTGCTCGGCGCTGTCCGACGGCGACCGGGAGGCCGTCCGGCGGGGCGTCGGCGAGGACGGCGTGCGGATGCTGGACATCCCGGCCGACGTGCACGCGGACGCGTACAACGGCATCGCCAACTCGGTGCTGTGGTTCGTGCACCACATGCTCTACCAGACGCCCCTGGAGCCGGTCTTCGACGACGAGTTCCGGCGCCAGTGGACGTCGTACGAGACGTACAACCGGGCGTTCGCCGAGGCGCTGGCCGAGGAGGCGGCGCAGGGTGCGGCGGTGGTGGTGCAGGACTACCACCTGACGCTGGTGCCGGGCATGCTCCGCGAGCTGCGGCCGGACCTCAGGATCGGCCACTTCTCGCACACGCCGTGGGCGCCGCCCGAGTACTTCCGGATGCTGCCGGACGACGTGGCCGGGCAGGTGCTGCGCGGCATGCTCGGCGCGGACCGGCTGGGCTTCCTCACGCAGCGCTGGGCGGACGCGTTCACCGCGTGCGCCGAGCAGTTCGCCGGCGGGCTCGGGAGCACCCGGATCGGCGTGCACGGGCTGGGCGCCGACGCGGACTTCCTGCGGAAGCGGTCGCACGAGGCGGACGTCGAGGAGCGGATGGCCGCTCTCCGGGAGGAGATCGGCGAGGACCGCCGCACCATCGTCCGGGTCGACCGCACCGAGCTGTCGAAGAACATCGTGCGCGGCCTGCTGGCCTACCGCCGGCTCCTCGACTCGCACGCCGAGTGGCGCGAGCGCGTGGTGCACGTGGCCTTCGCGTATCCGTCGCGGCAGGACCTCGCGGTGTACCGGGAGTACATGGCAGAGGTGCGGCGGCTCGCGGACGAGATCAACGAGCAGTACGGCACACCGGGCTGGACCCCGGTCGTCCTGCACCTCAAGGACGACTTCGCCCGCTCCCTGGCCGCGTACCGGCTGGCCGACGTGGCGCTCGTCAATCCCATCCGGGACGGCATGAACCTCGTCGCCAAGGAGGTCCCGGTCGTCTCCGACGCGGGCTGCGCGCTGGTGCTGTCCCGGGAGGCCGGGGCGTTCGAGGAGCTGGGCGAGGACGCGATCACGGTGAACCCCTACGACATCACGGGCACCGCGGTGGCCCTGCACGAGGCGCTGTCGATGCGCCCGGAGGAGCGGGCCGAGCGCAGCAAGCGGCTGGCGGCGGCGGCGACCGCGCTGCCGCCGGGGCAGTGGTTCCTGGACCAGCTCGACGCGTTGAAGGGCTGATCACCGATGACCGGTTCCCAGGACTCCCCGACGCCGGCACCCGCCACGAAAGCCGGGCAGGAGGGTCTGGACGCTCTCCTCACCCGCCCGGGTACGGCGTTGATCGGCCTCGACTTCGACGGGACGCTCGCGCCGATCGTGGCCGACCCCGAGAAGGCCCGGGCCCATCCGGGGGCCGTACCCGCGCTGGCCGCGCTCGCGCCGAAGGTGGCCGCCGTGGCGGTGATCACCGGGCGGCCGGCCGAGGTCGCCGTGCGCAACGGCGGCTTCGCGGACGTCCCGGGCCTGGAGCACCTCGTGGTCCTCGGCCACTACGGCGCCGAGCGCTGGGACGCCCGGACCGGTGAGGTCAGCGCCCCCGAGCCGCATCCCGGCGTCGCCGCGGTCCGCGCCGAGCTGCCCGAGCTGCTCGAACGGCTCGGCGCGTCGCAGGGGACCTGGATCGAGGAGAAGGGCCGGTCCGTGGCCGTGCACACCCGCCGGGCCGCCGACCCGCAGGCCACGCTGGACTCCCTGCGCGAACCGCTCGCGGGCCTGGCCGGCCGCCACGGCCTGATCGTCGAGCCCGGCCGCATGGTCCTCGAACTCCGCCCGCCCGGCATGGACAAGGGCGCCGCCCTGGCCGGGTTCGCCCGGGAGATCGGCGCCGGGTCGGTCCTCTTCGCCGGTGACGACCTGGGCGACCTGCCCGCCTACTCGGCCGTCGACAAGCTCCGCTCGGACGGCACCCCGGGCCTGCTGGTGTGCAGCGGCAGCGACGAGGTGACCGAGCTGAGGGAGCGGGCGGACGTGGTGGTGGACGGCCCGGAGGGCGTCGTACGCCTGCTGCGCGACCTGGCGGACCGGATCGGCTGAGGCCTGACGCGGTCCTGACTCAGTCCTGACGCTCCGCCCGGCGCGTCTCCCGTATCCGCCGCAGCCGGTTCACCGTCACCGGGTCGTGGGCCAGGGCGCGGGGGTCGTCCAGCAGGGCGTTGAGGAGCTGGTAGTAGCGCACGGGGGCGAGGCCCAGCTCCTCCCGTACGGCCCGCTCCTTCGCACCGGGCCCGGAGAAGCCTCGGCGTTCGAGCGCGAGGATGTCCCGCTCCCTGCGCCCGAGCCGCTCGTCACCCGTGTCCTCGTCCATGCCAGGCACCGTAACGCCCGCCACCGACAGCGGGACTACTCCGCGCTCTCCGCCCGGGTCGCCACCGCCTGGAGGTGGCCCAGGACGCCCGAGGGGCTGCCGGTGGGGGCGACGGCCTTGCCGATCTGCTTCTTGACCTGGGAGCTGACGTCGGCCCAGGAGGTCTTGCCGACCGGGTAGAGCTCGGAGGTCAGCAGTTCCTCCAGGAACGGCTTGAGGTGCCGGTCCCGGCGGGAGGCGGCCATGGTCCCGGACGCGGAGCTGGTGACCGGCAGCAGGTCGTACTCGCGGGAGAAGGCCAGCACGTTCTTCTCGCTGTAGACGAAGTCGAGGAAGTCGCCGACCTCGTCGCGGTGGCCGTTCTTCCGGAAGGCCGTCATCCAGTCGGCGACGCCGAGCGTGGACTTGCTCGCCCCCTCCTTGCCGGGCGTCGGCACCATGCCGTACTCGACGCCCTGCTTGGCGGCCATCTTCATCAGGGAGGGGTGGCCGTTGAGCATGCCGACCTCGCCCTTGGCGAACGCGGCGAACGCGGCGGCCCGATTGAGCTCGCCGGGCGCGACCGGCCCGGTCAGGTCCTTGCCGACCAGTTCGTTTTTCAGCCAGGAGAAGGTGTCGATGTTCTCCGGGGAGTCGATGCCGTAGCTGCCGACGGTGTCGGTGTAGCCGCCCCCGCCGCTGAGCATCCACTGCATGGTCTCGGCCTGGGCCTCCTCCGGGCCGAGGGGCAGCGCGTAGGGGTACTTCACGCCCTCGTCCTTGAGTGCCGCGGCGTCGTCGGCCAGGTCGTCCCAGGACTTGGGCGGGGTGATGCCGGCCTTGGCGAAGAGGCTCTTGTTGTAGAAGAGCACGCGCGTGGAGGAGGCGAACGGCATGCCGTACTGCACGCCCTTGACCTGTCCCGCGGAGGCCAGCTGCCCGACGAAGTCGGCCTGCACGGGTATGGAGAGCAGGTCGTCCGCCTTGTAGAGCTGGTTCTGCGCCGCGTAGTCGGCGTACGCGCCGATCTGCGCCATGTCCGGCGGGTCACCGGCGGCGACCATCTCCCTGACCTTGCGGTCGACGTCGTTCCAGGAGTAGACGCTGACGTCGATCTTCACGCCGGGGTGGTCGGCCTCGTACTCCTCGACCAGCTTGTCCCAGTACTTCCGGGAGCTGTTGGCCGCACTGTCGCCGTAGTCGGCGGCGACCAGCTTCAGGGTCACGTCGGCGGAGCCGCCCGTGACGCCGCAGCCGCCGAGGACCGCCGTCATGCCCAGTGCGGACACCACCGCGATCGTTCCTGCCATCCGCCGCCGCTGCACCGCTGTTCTTCCCCAACCCTGGCGTCGCCGCCAACGAAAGTTTTCGATATTCGGAACAAGGTCTACACCACGTGAGTGGACTAGACCTCTTGCGGGTCCCCGGGACACACTGTTCTCCGTGAGACATGTCATCGCCCTCGACGTGGGCGGCACCGGGATGAAGGCCGCTCTGGCCGGTCCGCGGGGCGAGGTGCTGCACCGGGCCCGCCGGGCCACCGGACGCGAGCAGGGGCCGGAGGCCGTCGTCGCGGGCATCCTCGACTTCGCCGCCGAGCTGCGCGCGTACGGCACCGAGCACTTCGGCACGCCCGCGTCGGCCGCCGGCGTGGCCGTCCCCGGCATCGTCGACGAGGCGCGGGGCGTCGCCGCCTACGCGGCGAACCTCGGCTGGCGCGACGTCCCGCTGCGCGACCTGCTGGCGGAGCGGCTGGGCGTCCCGGTCGCCCTCGGCCACGACGTGCGCACCGGCGGCCTCGCCGAGGGCCGGGTCGGCGCGGGCCGGGGCGCCGACCGGTTCCTGTTCGTGGCGCTGGGCACCGGCATCGCGGGCGCCATCGGCCTGGACGGCCGGGTCGAGGCGGGCGCGCACGGCTTCGCGGGCGAGATCGGCCACATCGTCGTACGCCCCGGCGGAGCCCCGTGCCCGTGCGGCCAGCGCGGCTGCCTGGAGCGTTTCGCCTCGGCAGCGGCCGTGAGCGAGGCCTGGGCGACGGCCTCCGGCACCCCGGGCGCGGACGCGGCGGACTGCGCGAAGGCGGTGGACTCCGGCGACCCCGGAGCCCGGGCGGTCTGGCAGGAGGCGGTCGACGCCCTGGCCGACGGCCTGGTGACGGCCCTGACCCTGCTGGACCCCCGCGTCCTGATCATCGGCGGCGGTCTGGCGGAGGCGGGAGAGACCCTGTTCACGCCGCTGCGGGAGGCCATCCGGCACCGGATCACCTTCCAGAGACAGCCGTCACTCGTCCCGGCGGCGCTGGGCGACGGTGCCGGTTGCCTGGGGGCGGGGCTGCTGGCCTGGGATCTTCTGGCATCGACCGACCGTTCGGAGGTAACCACCTGATGGCAACGCCCCCAGGGGCGCGGGGAACTGCGCGACCAGCCACAAACCACCCGCACCCCGCAACGGCCGAACACCCCACGGTCCTCACCGGCGCAACCGTCGTCCTCCCCACAGGAACCGTCGAACACGGCCAGGTGACCGTCGACGGCACCCGGATCGCCCCCACAGCCCCCGAACACGCCCAGGTCATCGACGTAACAGACCACTACGTGATCCCCGGCTTCGTGGACATCCACAACCACGGCGGCGGCGGAGCCTCCTTCACCTCCGGCTCGGTCGAGGACATCCTCAAGGGCATCCACACCCACCGCCTGCACGGCACGACCACCCTGGTCGCCTCGACCGTCACCGGCGACATGGACTTCCTCACCCAGCGCGCGGGCCTGCTGAGCGAGCTGGCCGAGCAGGGCGAGATCGCCGGCATCCACTTCGAGGGACCGTTCATCTCCCCCTGCCGCAAGGGCGCGCACTCCGAGGACCTGCTGCGCGACCCCCACCCGGCGGAGGTCCGCAAGCTGATCGACGCGGCCCGGGGCAGGGCGAGGATGGTCACGCTGGCCACGGAACTGCCCGGCGGCACCGACTCGGTACGCCTCCTGGCCGAACACGGCGTGATCGCGGCGATCGGCCACACCGACGCGACGTACGAGCAGACGGTCGAGGCCATCGACGCGGGCGCGACGGTCGCCACCCACCTCTTCAACGCCATGCCGCCGCTCGGCCACCGCTCCCCCGGCCCGATCGCCGCGCTCCTGGAGGACGACCGGATCACGGTCGAGCTGATCAACGACGGCACGCATCTGCACCCCGCCGCGCTCCAGCTGGCGTTCCACCGCGCGGGCGCGGACCGGGTGGCGTTCATCACGGACGCGATGGACGCGGCCGGTTTCGGTGACGGACGCTACTGGCTGGGCCCGCTGGAGGTGGAGGTCGCGGACGGCGTGGCCCGCCTGCTGGCGGACGGCACGATCGCCGGCTCGACCCTCACGCTGGACCGCGCGTTCAAGCGGGCGGTCACGGTCGACGGCCTGTCCGTCGAGGACGCGGTGACGGCCCTCTCGGCCACCCCGGCCCGCCTCCTCGGCATGGACGACCGGATCGGCTCCCTGGAGCCCGGCAAGGACGCGGACCTGGTCCTGCTGGACGCCGATTTCGAGCTGACGGGCGTGATGCGCCGGGGCGAATGGGTGGTCGGTCCCCAACTGCGCTGATCCGTCCCGCAGTCGAGAGACGGTGGCCGACTCCAGGACTGGGCCGACCGCCGTCTCTTTGGCATGATCGAGCTTCCGGAACGTCCATGGCAGCAAGCGCATTCTCGAGGGAGGTCGGCCCAGGTGATCCTCACGGTCACGCTGAACACCGCTCTCGACATCACGTACCGCGTACCGTCTCTCCGGCCGCACGCCTCCCACCGCGTCTCCGAGGTGACGGAACGCCCCGGCGGCAAGGGCGTCAACGTGGCCCGGGTGCTCGCGGCGCTCGGGCACGAGGTGACGGTGACCGGTTTCACGGGCGGGGCGACGGGGCGGGTCGTGCAGGAGAAGCTCGCGGCGGTCCCGGGGGTGGCGGACGCCCTGGTGCCGGTCAGGGGCGCGACCCGCCGCACGATAGCCGTGGCCGACTCCCAGACCGGCGACACGACTCAGCTCAACGAACCGGGCCCCACGATCACGCCCGCCGAGTGGTCGGCCTTCCAGGAGGCCTACGAGGACCTGCTCCCGTCCGCCTCAGCGGTGGCCCTGTGCGGCAGCCTGCCGCCGGGCGTGCCGGTGGGGGCTTACGCGGGCCTGGTCCGGACGGCCCGGTCCTTCGGGGTCCCGGTCCTCCTCGACACCAGCGGCGAACCCCTGCGCCGGGGCGTCGCGGCCCGCCCGGACATCATCAAGCCGAACGCCGACGAACTGGCGGAACTGACCGGCTCCCACGAGCCCCTGCGCGCCACCCAGGACGCCCGCCGCCGGGGCGCGGCCGCGGTCGTGGCATCCCTCGGCCCCGAGGGCCTCCTCGCCGCCACCCGAGAGGGCCGCTGGCGAGCCACCCCACCGACCTCCGTACCGGGCAACCCGACGGGCGCGGGCGACTCGGTGGTCGCGGGCCTGCTGTCGGGCCTGCTGGACCACCTCCCCTGGCCGGACCGCCTGGCCCGGGCGACGGCCTTGTCGGCGGCGACGGTGCAGGCGCCGGTGGCCGGGGAGTTCGACCGGGGGGTGTACGAGGACCTGCTGGGGAGGGTGACGGTTTCGGGGGAGGTCAGCGCGGCCTGAGTCGGGTACGCCGAAACTCACCTGTGCGGTGACCCTTCAGACAACGACTGGCTCAAGGTCAAGTGGGCCGGCAAGACCGGCTGGGTCGCTGCCATGTGTGTCGAAGCCGGACGAATCCGACAGCGCTGAAGATGACGCAGATGCTCCTGGACTAGTCCTTGACCTGGCCCGCCTTCAGCCACAGCTGGTCCAGGAGGACGTTGCACTTGTCGCCTTCCTCGCAGGACAGCGTGATGGTGTTGGTGCCCTTGTTGAGGGTCGGCCAGGCGTAGGTCTTCGTCCAGCCCTTGGTGAAGTCGCCGTCCGAGGTGTGGGTGAAGTTGCCCAGGTTGAGCTTGTTGCCGAACGGCTTGCCGTTGACGGTGAGGGTCATCTCCTGATCCTCGTCCACCGTGCTGTAGCGGGCGAAGACGGTGTAGGCGCCGTCCTTGGGGACACCGTTGACGGTCCAGGTGACCGAGGAGCCGACCTGGTTGAGGTTCCCGACGTAGATGCCGCCGTCGGACTGGGCGCCCTTGACGTCCTGGGCGAGGGCCGCGCCACCGCCGAGACGAAGCGCCTTGGCGTCGATCTTCGGGAGTTCCTCCTGGGCCGCCCCGCTCTTGCTGCTCGAAGGGCTCGGCTTCGGCTCCTGGGACTGCGTCGGGGTCGTGCCCGCCTGGTCGCCGGAGTCGTTCTGGTCCTTGTCGCCGCCCAGCATGGCCACGCCGATGCCTATAACGACCGCGGCGACCACCGCGATCGCGCCGATCAGCAGGCCCTTGGTGTTCGGCCCGCGGCCACCCCGGCCACCACCGCCGCCCGGCACCTGCTGCTGCGCGGTGGGCGCACCGCCGGGCAGCGTCTCCGGTGCCGCGTAGTGCGCGTTCGGCTGGTTGTAGCCGCCCTGCTGCTGGGGGACCTGCCCATAGGGCGCCGTCTGCGTGTTCTGCGGCTGCTGGCCGTACTGGCGTGTGCCGACCGCCCGCACCCGGTTGACCGAGTTCGGGTAGCCGTAACCCCCGGACGGCGGCTGGGCCCCGTTGGCCTGCCCGTCGGCGTAGAGATAGCCGAACGGGTCGTCGTCCTCGGGCGTGCTCGCGCCGTTGTTGCCGGGCGTCATCCCTTGGTCTCCTCAGTCAGGTGCAGTGCAATGCGGTACGGGTCGTGAGAGAGCGAGCCTACCCGCTCCCAGTGACCCAAACGGGTGACTCAGACCGCATCAACTCGCTGACCTCGGGCTCACCCGGCGCGTCTGTGTTGTTTGGGACGAGATCGTTTCTCGACGTACATCCGCTCGTCAGCGGATTTCAACACTTCGTCCGCCGTCATTCCACAATGTGCCCATCCGATGCCGAAGCTGGCGCCGACCCGGACGGCCCGCCCCTCGGCCCGGATCGGCTGGATGATCTCGTTGCGCAGCCGTACGGCGAGGTCCTGTGCGTCGGCGCGGCCCAGCCCGTCGGCGAGGATGACGAATTCGTCACCACCGAGCCGGGCGACGGTGTCGCCGTCGCGGACGCCGTTGCTCAGCCGACGGGCGACCTCGATGAGGACCGCGTCACCCGCGTTGTGCCCGAACCGGTCGTTGATCGACTTGAAGCCGTCGAGGTCGCAGAAGAGGACGGCGAGGCCCTTGGTGCCGTCGTCGTGGTCGCCGTCCGGGGCGACGGTGTGCACATGGTGGTCGTAGGCGTCGAACGGCTCGGTGCCCGCTCCGAAGTCGAAGGCGTGACCGATCGCGTCGAAGGCGGGGTGGCCGTAGGCCGCGTCGTGCGACTCCACGATGCCGGGGTGCGCGGGCGCCGCGCGCTGGCACAGCCGGGCGGACAGGCGGGAGCGCAGCTCGGCGGAGTTCGGCAGGCCCGTGAGCGAGTCGTGGGAGGCGCGATGGGCGAGCTGGAGCTCGCGGCGCTTGCGCTCCTCGATGTCCTCGACGTGGGTGAGCAGGAAGCGCGGGCCGTCGGCGGCGTCCGCGACGACGCTGTTGCGCAGGCTGACCCAGACGTAGGTGCCGTCCCGGCGCCCGAGGCGGAGCTCGGCCCGGCCGCCCTCGGCGGAGGTGCGCAGGAGCGTGCCTATGTCCTCGGGGTGGACCAGGTCGGAGAACGAGTAGCGGCGCATCGCGGACGCGGGGCGGCCGAGCAGCCGGCACAGGGCGTCGTTCGTGCGCAGGATCCGGCCGTGCTGGTCGCCGCCCATCTCGGCGATGGCCATCCCGGACGGGGCGTACTCGAAGGCCTGCCTGAAGCTTTCCTCGCTCGCCCGCAGCGCCTGCTGCTCGCGCTCCAGCCGGACGAGCGCCCGCTGCATGTTGGCGCGCAGCCGGGCGTTGCTGATCGCGATGGCGGCCTGGAAGGCGTACATCTGGAGCGCCTCGCGGCCCCAGGCACCGGGGCGGCGGCCGTTGCGCGGCCGGTCCACGGACAGCACGCCGATCAGCTCGCCGCAGGCCGCGCTGCCCTGCGGGCCGGGTGCGTACATCGGCGCGAAGAGCCGGTCGGCCGGGTGCCACTCGTCCTCGAAGCGGGGGGCGGGGCCGTCGGTGTACCACTGCGGGACGTCGTCGTCGTCGAGGACCCAGCCTTCGGTGTGCGGTATGAACACGAGGTCGCCCCAGTGCTCGCCCATGCCGAGGCGGCGTTCCCAGGACTCGCGCGAGCCGACGCGGCCGGTGATGAGGGCCTCGGCGGCCGGGTTCCCGGCGAACGCGGCGACGACGAGGTCGCCGTCGGGCCGTACGAGGTTCACGCACGCCAGCTCGTACCCGAGGGCGGCGACCACGCCCTCCGCGACGGTCTGCAGTGTGTCCGCCAGGCTGCGGGCCGTGTTCATGTCGGCCATGACCTGGTGCAGTTGCCGCAGGGACGCAAGGCGGACGTAGGGTTCCGACTCGGTCTCCATGCTCGCCCTCCCCCCGAGACCTCGCAGCGAATCAAGGGTTCTCATCGGCGTATCGTCCTGGCAGCTTCCCAGCCACTGAATCACAGCGCGCTGCCCACTCGGTACACAGGGTCAACAATTCCCGCCCCTTGTGACTCAAGTCACAGGCAAACCTGAACAATTGAGTGGAGTTTCTGCGTTCTTCACGTGCGGCTACCGAACGCAAACTTTGCCAGGTTGCGCACAAATATCCCCCAGCGTTCGTCAGGGGCCCGGCAGTGGCCCGTCAGGGGCCCTGTCAGTGGCCCGTCGGGAGCCCGTCGGGAGTCCTAGGACCGTGATCGGGCGGGAGCCCGATGCGGGGCGTCCGGGGCGGTGACTAGCGTTTCGGGCGTGCCGAACACTCCCGCTGCCACGTCCCCGATCATTCCGTCGCCCGCCTCCGGGCATGCTGAGGGGGTGAGCAACGACGAGTTCCGCGCCGCCATGTCCCGGCTGGCCTCGGGCGTGGTCCTGGTGACCGCGCAGGAGCCGCCGCTCGACCCGGACGACCCCTCGGCGCCGGGCAGCGAGGACGTGGGCATGACGGCCACGGCCTTCATGTCGGTGTCCCTGGACCCGCCCCTGGTGCTGGTGAGCCTGCGCGAGGGCTCCCGCATGGACGAGCTGCTCGACGAGCAGCCCCTGTGGGCGGTCTCGGTCCTCTCCGAGAGCCAGCGCCACATCGCGGGCCGCTTCGCCATGAAGGGCCGCGTCAGCGACCGCCTGCTCTTCGCGGACATCCCGTACACGCGCGGCGAGTACACCGGGGCGCCCCTGGTCGGCGGCGCCCTGGCCGTCCTGGAGTGCCGCACGGAGCAGCGGGTCCGGGCCGGCGACCACACCCTCGTCATCGGCCGCGTCCTGACGGCCCGCGTCCCGAGCGCGGAGGGGGGCCCGCTGACGTATTTCCGGGGCCGCTACCGGCAGTTGGGCTGAGGAAACCGGTGGCCCGGCGGTGATCGGCCCTCCTAGGGTGCGCGCATGACCACGACAGGCCCGCGTCTCGAAGAGATCACCCCCGCGAACCTCGACGCCGCCCTCGGCATCGCCGTCCGTCCCGACCAGGAGCACGCGGTCTCCCCGGTCGTGAAGTCACTCGCCGAGGCCTACGTCCATCCGGGCGTCGCCTGGCCCCGCCTGATCGTCGACGGCGACCGCCCGGTCGGCTTCCTCATGGCCTTCCTCGACATCGACTGGTACGAGGACGGCAGCGTCCGCCGCTCGGGCCTGTGGCGGCTGAACATCGCGGCCGGGGAGCAGGGCCGGGGATACGGCCGTTTCGCCGTGGACTCCGTCGCCGCCGAGCTGCGCCGGCGCGGCACCGAGCAGCTCTACGTCACCTGGCACCCCGGCCCCGAGGGCCCGGAGGACTTCTACCTGGGGCTCGGTTTCCGCCGGAACGGGGAGACCAGCGGCGGCCAGACGGTCGGAGTGCTGGAGCTGAAAGGCAGACGGGAATCGTCAGACAGGTCCTAGCTCCAGCCCTGCGCCGAGCGGCCCCGCTTGGTCTCCGAGCGCTGCTTCTTCTCGCGCAGGCGCCGCTCGTTGATGCCCCGGGGGATCCGGGTCGGCTTGCGGGGCTTGGGCGGCGGCGCGGTGGCCTCGGCCAGGAGCGCGGCGAGGCGTACGGCGGCGGCCTCGCGGTTGCGCCACTGGGAGCGGTGCTCGGAGGAACGTACGGTGACGACCCCGTCGACCAGGCGCCCGGCCAGCCGTTCCAGCGCCCGCTTCTTCCACACCTCGGGCAGCGCCTCGGTCCTCGCCAGGTCGAAGCTGAGCTCGACCTTCGAGTCACTGGTGTTGACGTGCTGCCCGCCCGGCCCCGACGACCGCGAGAAACGCCACATGAGCTCGGCCTCGGGCAGGGAGACGGAGCCGCGGATGACGTGGGGACCAGACATGCCGTCCATGTTCCCGCTCCTGTCCGGTCCACGTCACCCGAATAATCGCGGGTAAAGAAAGTAAAGGACCTGGAACCTCGCGGACCCCTCTCCACGTTCATGGGGGTAGCTGTAGCTTCTTTGCCGTACGTAAACGAGGGAAGGGACTCCCAACAATGGCTGTAAGCCTGTCCAAGGGTGGCAACGTCTCGCTCACCAAGGAGGCTCCGGGCCTGACCGCCGTCACCGTGGGCCTCGGCTGGGACGTCCGCACCACCACCGGCACGGACTTCGACCTCGACGCGTCCGCGATCGCGGTCAACACGCAGGGCAAGGTCTACTCGGACGCCCACTTCGTCTTCTTCAACAACAAGCAGACGCCGGACAACTCCATCGTCCACACCGGTGACAACCGCACGGGTGAGGGCGCCGGCGACGACGAGGCGATCAACGTCAACCTCGCCGCCCTCCCGGCCGACATCGACAAGATCGTCTTCCCGGTGTCCATCTACGACGCCGAGAACCGCTCGCAGAACTTCGGCCAGGTGCGCAACGCCTACATCCGCATCGTCAACCAGGCCGGCGGCGCCGAGATCGCCCGCTACGACCTGTCGGAGGACGCCGCCACGGAGACGGCCATGGTCTTCGGCGAGCTGTACCGCAACGGCGCGGAGTGGAAGTTCCGCGCGGTCGGCCAGGGCTACGCCTCGGGTCTGGTCGGCATCGCCCAGGACTTCGGCGTGAACGTCTGACGGACGCCCTCACCCGTGGCGGAAGTCCCCGGCGCCGGTCCATCGGCCCGGGGGCTTCCCCGTCCCCGGCCCGCCCGCGATACGTTCCCGACGTGATCCTCGACCCCCTTCTCCCGCCACCCCCCGGCGACTCCCTCCCCGAACCCCTCCTCGCGGAGCTCACGGCCCTCTACGCCTCCAACCACGCGTTCCACACCCTCACCGGCGACTTCCCCGACCCGCACCACATCCGCCCGGAGCAGGTGGCACACGCCCTGTCGGAGGAGTGGACCCAGCCCGGCACCGAGGTGCTGCTCGCCCGCAGCTTCGGCGGCCTGACCGGGATCGCGATCACCCTCGCCCACCACCCGGACCCCGCCGACCCGGACCCCTGGATCGGCCTGTTGATGGTGGACGCGAGCCGGCACGGCCAGGGCCACGGCCGCCGCCTGGCCACCCTCGTGGAGGACCGCTTCCGCGCGGCGGACCGCACTGCCGCCCGCCTCGCCGTCCTCGACGACAACCCGCAGGCGCTGGCCTTCTGGACCGCCCTCGGCTACGAGGTCATCGACCATCGCGAGGACCTGCAGATGAAGCGCCCGTGTGCGGTGCTCCGCAAGGAACTCAGCGCGCCTTAGCGCGCCCTCAGGGCCGCTCCGGCTTGCCCTCCCCGTACAGCCAGTCCTCCCAGATCGCGTGGAAGTCCTTCCCGGGCGCCTGCTTCTCGACGTACGCCGTGAAGTCGCCTGTGTCGGCGTTCCCATGGCGGTGGGCCGCCGCCCAGCCCCGGAGGATGTCGCCGAACGCCTCGTCACCGACCGTCTGGCGGACCTTGTGGAGGACCATGGCGCCGCGCTGGTAGACGGGCGCTCGGGAGAGGTGCGCGGCGTCCGGGGGTTCCGCGGGCGGGAAGGACCAGAGGTCCTCGTAGGTCCTCTCCCCGTGGTCGTACAGCGCGTCGAAGGTCTCCTGCGCGCTCTTCCCGCCGTGGTCCTCCTGCCACATCCACTCCGCGTACGTCGCGAACCCCTCGTTCAGCCACATGTCCCGCCAGCTCTCCGGCGTCACGGAGTCGCCGTACCACTGGTGGGCGAACTCGTGGACGAGGAGCGTGATGCCGGGGGCGCCGGGAAAGACGGGGCGCGTCTGGGTCTCCAGGGCGTAGCCGGCGTCGGCCACCCGGTCGACGATCGCGCCGGTGGAGGAGAAGGGGTACGGGCCGAACCGCCGCTCCGCCCAGCGCAGGACCTCGGGGATGCGCGCGAGGACCGCGCGGCTCTCCTCCTTCTCCGCGGGGTCGACGGCCGTGTACGAGGGCAGACCGTCCCGGGCGGTGGAGCGGCTGATGTCGAAGTCGCCGATGGCGAGTGTCGCGAGGTAGCTCGCCATCGGCTCGGCGGTGTGCCAGATGAACGTCGTCCGGCCCCGCGCGGTCCTCTCGCCGCGCAACTCCCCGTTGGACACGGCCCGCAGCCCGTGCGGCACGGTCACCGTGAGGTCGTACGCCGCCTTGTCGGACGGGTGGTGGTTGCCGGGGAACCAGGCCATCGACCCGGTGGGCTCGCCCAGCGCGAGCGCCCCGTCCGTCGTGCGCAGCCAGCCCTCCTGGGAGCCGTCCGGGTCGGTGACGGTCTCGGGCGCCCCGGAGTACTCGACGGTCACGCGGAACGTCTCGCCCTGACCGAGATCCTCGCGCGGCCGGACGGTGAGCTCCTGCCCGGCACGGTTCCAGCGGGCGGTCTGGCCGCCGACGGTGACCTTCCCGGCCTTCAGACCGAGCAGGTCGAGGTTGAAGGCGGAGAGGGTCTCGTTGGCCCGGGCGGTGAGGGTGGCCGTGCCGGTGAGGTGGTGTGCGTCCGGGTCGTAGGCGAGGCGCAGGCCGTAGTGGGTGACGTCGTAGCCGCCGTTGCCGGCCTTCGGGAAGTACGGGTCGCGTACGCCGGAGCCGCCCGGGGTGCCGTGCACTCCGCCGCCGCACGCGGTGACGGCGAGGGTGCAGACGAGCAGGGCAGGGACAAGACGTACAGTTCGGGCCACGATCGCGATCTTATGGGCGCGTGACACCATCACACCCGTGCTCGACATCGGCTACGCCCTCTCCAACCGCTTCCCCGACCCACCGCAGACCGACTACCGCCGTGCGGACGTCCACGCCCTGCGGCACGACCTGTTCTGTGGTGACGTCTACCTGGCGGACACCGAACAGGACCGGGAGTTGTCCACAGCCTGGGGATGGGTGCCGGTGCTGGACTTCGCGTGGGCGCTGTGCGACATCGTGGAGCGGATCGACCGGGACCCGGCGGGCTCCCGGGCGTCCCGGCCGCAGCGGGCGGAGCTGGACTTCACCGAGTCGACCGACCGGATGCTCTTCGAGCGCCGCTTCGGGTGGGTGGACATCGAGGCCGACTGGATGCCGGCGGAGGAGGCTCCCCTGACCTTCTCCCACGCCGAACTGCGCCGCGAGGCCCGCGACTTCCTGCACGACCTCCTGGCCGACCTCACGGACCTGCACGAGGATCTCGCCGAGAACCCGGCGATCTGGACGCTCCAGGCGCGTTTCCCCCGTCTTCCGTGAGCACCCGCCTTCCGTGAAGATCCGCCTTCCGTCACCCTTGCTCCCGGGGCCCCGTGCGGGCCGCCGCTGAGTCGGGTGCCGCTCGCCCCGGGCCGTCAGTCCTCCACCCTGATCCCCCACTGCACGGCCAGCACCGGCGCCAGGTCCAGCAGCTGGCCCGTACTGATCACCGCCCCGGACAGCCGGTCCAGCCCCCGGCTGATCTCCAGTGACACGGCCCCGCGCAGATCGACGTCCTTGAGGGTCGCCGCCTGGAGGTCGGCGCCCTTCAGCGCGCAGTCCACGAACTCCACGCGCTCCAGGCGGGCACCGCCGAAGTCCGGCTCGACGAGGACGCAGCCCTCGAAGACGACGTCTCTGAGCCGGGCCATGCGCAGGTTCAGATAGTCGATCTTGCCGCCGCGGATCAGCACCCGCTCCAGCACCGCCGCGTGCATCTGCGTCCCCCCGAGGCGGGCGTCGATCAGCTCGACGTCGCGCAGCGTCGCCTCGGCGAGGTCGGTGCCGACGCCCCGGACACCCGTGAGGACCGAGTCCAGGACGGAGGCGTGCCGCAGCCGGACCTCGTCCAGCGCGCACTCCCTCAGGGCGCAGTCCAGGAAGCGGGACCCCGACCCGTCCTGCCCCGCGAAATCCGCCCCCTGGAACTCCAGGCCGTCGTGGTCCCCGTCCGGCTCCAGCCCGCCGCCCGTGAACGGCTCCAGCGCCGGCAGCCGGATCTCCGGTCGCCGCGCCGCCTTCACCCGCGTACCGCCCGCGCCCCTGCCGCCCGCCGTACTCCTCACCATGCGCCCATGCTGCATCACGCCACTGACACCAGCCCCTGACCTGGGAGGCAACGGGCCATGTCACATTCCGGGGCCGTCGGGCGGTCGTACTCCCAGAAGAGTGCCGAAGAGTGTCGTCGAGCCCAGGGAGACCTCCAGCCATGCACCGCATCACCGTCGTCGGCGGCGGCTTCGCCGGCCTGACCGCCGCCATCACCGCCGCCGAGGCGGGCGCCAAGGTCACCATCCACGAAGCCCACCACACCCTCGGCGGCCGGGCCCGCACCGCCGAGGGCCCCTACCGCACGAACGAGGGCCCGCACGCCCTCTACAACGGCGGCCCGCACTGGGCCTGGCTCAAGCAGCGCGACCTCATAGGGCCGCTCGCCCCGCTCCCGCCCCTCGAGGCCGCCCGGCTGCGGCTGCGGCACCACGGCGCGCTGCGCCGCACCCCGCCCTTCCCGATGCTGAAGCTGCTGCGCCGGACCGCCGAACAGGCGCCCGTGGACGCCGACTTCCTGACCTGGGCGACCGGCATCGCCGGCGAGGAGGGGGCCCGGGCCGCCGCCCACTACTCGGCCGTCGCCCTCTTCCACCACGACCCCGGTTCCCTGTCGGCCGCGTTCGTGCAGGAGCGCCTGCGCCGCGCCACCAAGTTGCCGCCCGAGGCGCACTACCCGCGCGGGGGCTGGGCCACCCTGATCGACCGGATGGCCGCCCGCGCCTGGAACCTGGGCGTGCGGATCGAGACCCTGTCCCGCGTCGACACGCTCCCCACCGACACGCCGGTCGTCGTCGCCACCTCCCTCGACGCCGCCCGGCGGCTGCTCGGCGACGACTCGCTGACCTGGCCGAGCGGCCGTGCCGTCCTCGTCGACCTCGCCGTGCGCACCCGGCGCGGGGACGCCTTCGTGGTCTCCGACCTCGACGCGCCCGGCTGGCTCGAACGGTTCACCGCCCAGGACCGCAGCCTCGCCCCGGCCGACGAGCAGCTGATCCAGGGGCACCTCCCCATCGCCCCGCACGAGTCCAAGGCCGACGGCACCGCCCGCGCCGAGCAGTTGCTCGACCTGGGCTTCCCGGGCTGGCGCGAGCGCGTCACCTGGCGGCGCGAGGCCGTCGCGAACGGCCGTACGGGCGCGGTGGACCTGCCCGGCACCAGCTGGCGCGACCGGCCCTCCGTGGACCGGGGCGACGGTGTCTACCTCGCCGGCGACCAGGTCGCGGCCCCGGGCGTGCTGTCGGAGGTCTCCTTCAACAGCGCCCTGACGGCGGTGTCCCTGGCCCTCGGCCGGCGGGAGCTTGACCTCAAGCAAGCTTGAGGTTGAAGGCTGGCCTCAGACCGCTACGACACGAGGAGCCCCGATGCACGCCATACGCCTGCACGCCTTCGGCCCGGCCGAGAACCTCACCTACGAGCAGGTCGAGGACCCGCGGCCGGGCCCCGGCCAGGTCCGTGTCGCCGTACGGGCGGCGGGCGTCCACCTCCTGGACACCGCCCTGCGCGAGGGCGGAAAGGGACCGGCGCCCGAGCCGACGCCGCTGCCCACCATCCCGGGCCGCGAGGTCGCCGGCGTCGTCGAGTCCCTGGGCGAGGGCGTCGCGGACCTGTGGCTCGGCAAGCGGGTCGTCGCCCACCTCGGCTTCGTCCCCGGAGGCTACGCCGAACTGGCCGTCACCGAGGTCGAACGACTGCACGAGATCCCGCAGAACCTGGATTTCGCCGAGGCCGTCGCCATGATCGGCACGGGCCGTACGACGATGGGGATCCTCCAGTTCGCCGAGCTCGGCCCCGACTCGGTGGTCATCGTCCCGGCCGCGGCCGGCGGCATCGGCACGCTCCTCGTGCAGTACGCCGAGAACGCCGGCGCCACCGTCGTCGGCCTCGCGGGCGGGCCGGAGAAGGTCGCCCGCGTGCAGGCGGCCGGCGCCGATCTCGCCGTCGACTACAAGGACCCGGCCTGGCCCGCGAAGGTCCGTGCCCACCTCGGCGGCCGGGCCGCGACCGTGGTCTTCGACGGCGTAGGCGGCGACGTGGCCCGCGAGGCCGTCGCCCTGCTCGGCCCCGGCGGCAGGCACATCGTCTTCGGCTGGTCCGCGGAAGGCATCCAGGACGGCGGCCCCTACCTCGTCGACGGCGTCTCAGAACAGGTCCTCGGGCCCGTGATGCTCCGGAAGGCCGGCGGCCCCGACCCCGTACGCACCCTCGAACTGCGCGCCCTCACCCAGGCCGCCGCCGGCCGGCTCACCCCGGCCGTACAACGCTTCCCGCTGCGCGAGGCCGCGGCCGCGCACCGGGCGCTGGAGACCCGGGGGACGATCGGGAAGGTGGTCCTGGAGCCGTGACGCGACGCCCGGCCGGACCGGCCGGCTCTGGGCATTCCAGCCGGGCTTAATTCACATGACCCGCCCGGCGCACCCCACTACCGTGCCCAGAGTGATCGACATTCCCAGGGCACTGGCAGCGTCACAGGAGAAGTACAACGGCGAGGCGGGCCGCGCCTTCATCGAGGAACTGCCGGACCTGACGGCCTGCTTCCTCGACCGCTGGGGACTGGAGCCCGACGGGCAGCCCATGCACGGCGTGTCCGCCCTGGTCCTCCCGGTCCGCCGCGCCGACGGCAGCACCGCGGTCCTCAAGCTCCAGATCCTCGACGAGGAGAGCGAGGGCGAACCGGTCGCGCTGCGCGTCTGGGACGGCGACGGAGCGGTCCGTCTCCTCGACCACGACGAGCCCACCGGCACGATGCTGCTGGAGCGTCTCGACGAGACCCGGATGCTGTCCCACGTCCCGGACACCCACCAGGCCGTCGTCACCATCGCCGAACTCCTCGCCCACCTCACCTCCTTCCCCGCCCCGCCCGGCATGCGCCGCCTCGGCGACATCGCCCGGGCCATGGTCGACCAGACCCCGTGGGCACTCGACCGCATCCCCGACCCCGAGGCCCGCCGCCTCGTCGCCGACTGCGCCGCCGCCGTACGCGAGGTCGTCGACGAACCCGGCGACCGGCTCCTCCACTGGGACCTCCACGACGAGAACGTCCTCGCCTCCGACCGCGCCCCCTGGCTCGCCATCGACCCCAAGCCCCTGGCCGGCGACCCCGGCTTCGAACTGTGGCCGGCCATCGACAACCGCTACGACCCCGACGACATCCTCTGGCGCTTCGACGCCATGACCGACGTCCTCGCCCTGGACCGCCCCCGCGCCCGCGCCTGGACCCTCGGCCGCCTCCTCCAGAACGCCCTGTGGGACATCGAGGACGGCCGCCCCCTGGACGACGCCCAACTCGAAATCGCCCGCCGCCTGCGCGCCCACAGCGGCTGACCCATGCCCGCCTTCCTCCCCGGCCTGGAACTCTCCCGCCGCTTCTACAGCGATGCCGTACGCCCCCTCCTGGACGAGGCCCTCCCCGGCCTGCCCCACTCGGCCGCGCGCCTCGGCAGCGGCTCCGAGGTCCTCGGCTACGACACCGCACGCTCGGCCGACCACGAGTGGGGCCCGCGCCTCCAGCTCTTCCTTCGCCCGGAGGACGCCGAGACCCACGGCCCCCGCCTCAGCGCCCTCCTCTCCCACCGCCTTCCGAAGACCTTCCTCGGCCACCCCACCCACTTCGCCCGCACCGACGACGACCCGGGCACCGACATCCGTGTCATGACCAGCACCGCCGGCCCGGTCCACCACCGCGTCGACATCACGGATCCCGCCACCTGGTTCACGGCCCGGCTCGGCTTCGACCCGGCCCAGGGCGTCACCACGGCGGACTGGCTGGCCACCCCCACCCAACGCCTGGCCGAGGTCACCGCGGGCGCCGTCTTCCACGACGGCCTCGACCGGCTCACCCCGGCCCGCACCGCCGTCGGCTGGTACCCGCACGAGATCTGGCTGTACGTCCTGGCCTGCCAGTGGAAACGCGTCTCCCAGGAGGAGGCCTTCGTAGGCCGCTGCGGCGAGGTGGGCGACGAACTCGGCTCCGCGATCGTGGCCGCGCGTCTGATCCGCGACCTGATGCGCCTGAGCCTCCTCATGAACCGCCGCTACCCGCCCTACAGCAAGTGGCTCGGCACCGCCTTCACCGCCAACCCCCAGGGCGCGGCGCTCACCCCCACCTTGACCGCGGCCTTGGCGGCCACCGACTGGCACCGATCGTGACCACCGATCAGGCGCTCGCCAGAATCCGGCTGGGCGAACCTCGCGCCGCCGCGGACCTGCTGCACGGTTGTGTGGCCGCCGCGTCCACCACGGGGGGCCGAGTACCGGCGCTGCGCCTGCGCCGGGCCCGCAGGGAACTGAGGCCCTGGCGGCGG
Source organism: Streptomyces sp. SID5464 (assembly GCF_009862985.1). NCBI lineage: Bacteria > Bacillati > Actinomycetota > Actinomycetes > Kitasatosporales > Streptomycetaceae > Streptomyces > Streptomyces sp. SID5464. The sequence goes on from NZ_WWIQ01000010.1 coordinate 403,842, forward strand.
GAGGACTGGGTAGCCGACCTTGACGACCATCTCATGGATGTGCTCGGAGCATGACGAAACGCCCCTTGCACGGTAGGCCGTCGCCCACCACGGACTGCGCCCGGGGAGGGAGTGGAGATCGTGACGGATGGGTGGACGCCCATCGGGACGGGGGGATCCGCGGCGGCTGTGCCCACCCGGAGGCCGGTCTCTGGCACATCCGCTCACGCGGGAGCCTCACGGTGAAGGGCAGGCCAGGGATGAAACCTGCCCTGACCTGCCCCTTTGTTGAGCCCCCTGTCGGATTCGAACCGACGACCTACGCATTACAAGTGCGTTGCTCTGGCCAACTGAGCTAAGGAGGCACCGCGTGCTACAACGCCGCGCGCGAGGGCGGCACCACTGTACACAGAGCCCGTTACCCCGAGCCACGACGTTCCGCCCCGCCCGGTCTCACTCCACGGCGTACTCGAAGCGGTACGTCACGGTCGTCTCGCCGTGGGGCGCGGTGAACCCGCCCTTCCCCCGCAGTCCGGCCAGCTCCCCGCTCCCGGAGCCCGGCACCACCTCGAACGTGCAGTGCACCGTCCCGTCCTCGCCGAACCACCCCCGCTCCTCCACGGCGAAGCTCCCCTCCCGCCCGTCGAGCCGGCCGGTGATCAGTTCCATGCCGGTGAAGGAGCCGGTCTTCTGGGTGACGTAGACGATGCTGTACTCGCAGATCGTCGCGGCCGCCTCGATGCCGCCGCTGAAGGTGTTCCGGACGGAGGCGTGGGCGAGCCGCGGGTTCGCCTCCTCGCCCGGGCCGATCACGCGCTCCTGCCAGTCGGCGAAAGTGAAGTGTCCAGTGGTGGTCGCTGTGCCGGGCATGGGTCAAATCCTCTCGATCAGGAAATCAGGAGATCAGCCGACGGCCGGGCCGGCCGTCGAGGAGGACCACTCTCCTCCCCGTACCTGACATCTCCTGTCAGGTACGGGCAGGTACGCCGGACAATGGCCCCCATGCGCGCCGACCGGCTCCTCTCCCTGCTCCTGCTGCTCCAGAACCGCGGGCGGATGACCGCGCCCGAGCTCGCCGCCGAGCTGGAGGTGTCGGTGCGCACGGTCTACCGGGACGTCGAGGCGCTGGGCGCGGCGGGTGTGCCGGTGTGCGCGGATCGCGGGCCGGAGGGCGGCTACCGGCTGATGGACGGCTACCGGACGCGGCTGACCGGTCTGACCGACGCCGAGGCCGGGTCGTTGTTCCTCGCCGGGATGCCCGGACCGGCGCGCGATCTGGGACTGGGAGCGGTGCTGGCCAGTGCCCAGCTGAAGGTCCAGGCCGCGCTGCCGGCGGAGCTGGCCGGGCAGGCGCGGCGGGTGCAGGAGCGGTTCCATCTGGACGCGCCGGCGTGGTTCCGGGAAGCCGATCCGGTGCCGTGTCTGGAGCCGGTGGCGGCAGCCGTGTGGGAGCGGCGGGTGCTGCGGGTGCACTACCGGCGGTGGCGGGGGGAGGTGCGCCGGGAGGTGCGGCCGCTGGGACTCGTCCTCAAGGGCGGCATCTGGTACCTGGTCGCCCTGGCGGAGGAGGCCGTGCGGACGTACCGGGTGTCCCGACTGCTGAGCGTGGAGGAGACCGGGGAGCTCTTCGACCGTCCGGCCGGCTTCGACCTGGCCGCCTACTGGGAGGAGTCGTCCCGGCGGCTGGAGGCCGCCCTGCGGCAGGGTGTCGCCCGGTTGCGTCTCTCGCCCCGGGGGCAGCGGTTGCTGCCGATGCAGTTCGGGGCGGCGGGCGCACAGGCCCTTCAGAGCGCGGGCGCGACGGACGCGGACGGCTGGGTGGAGGTGGAACTGTCCGTGGAGTCGGAGGCCGTGGCGGTCGGGGACCTGCTCCGGCTGGGTCCGGAGGCGGAGGTCCTCGGGCCGCCCGAGCTGCGGCAGGCCGTGGCACGGGCGGTGGCGGCGCTGGCGGACCGGTACGGGCCGCCGTGCAGCCCTTCGAAAATTTCCACGAAGTTCACAGGCCCGGAGGTACTGACAGACAGGTGAACGCCGGGTACCGTCCTGAGCCAGTTCACACGCGTGGACTACACCACAACGGAATCACCGTCGTGGCACCGCCTTCCTACTCGGATCGTCCGGCACGTTCCTGCCGGTAGAAGGGGTTCACTCACCATGGCCACTGTCTCGTTCGACAAGGCGACCCGGATCTACCCGGGTTCCACCAAGCCCGCTGTTGACGCGCTCGACATCGACATCGAGGACGGCGAGTTCCTCGTCCTCGTCGGCCCGTCCGGCTGCGGCAAGTCCACCTCGCTCCGCATGCTCGCGGGGCTCGAGGACGTCAACGCCGGCTCCATCCGCATCGGCGACCGCGACGTCACCCACCTTCCGCCGAAGGACCGGGACATCGCCATGGTGTTCCAGAACTACGCGCTCTACCCGCACATGACCGTCGCCGACAACATGGGCTTCGCGCTCAAGATCGCCGGCGTCAACAAGGCGGAGATCCGGCAGAAGGTCGAGGAGGCCGCGAAGATCCTCGACCTCACCGAGTACCTGGACCGCAAGCCGAAGGCGCTCTCCGGTGGTCAGCGCCAGCGCGTCGCCATGGGCCGCGCCATCGTGCGTGAGCCGCAGGTGTTCCTCATGGACGAGCCGCTGTCCAACCTGGACGCCAAGCTCCGTGTGTCCACCCGTACGCAGATCGCCTCGCTCCAGCGCCGCCTGGGCATCACCACCGTCTACGTCACGCACGACCAGGTCGAGGCCATGACGATGGGCGACCGCGTGGCGGTCCTCAAGGACGGTCTGCTCCAGCAGATCGACACCCCGCGCAACATGTACGACAAGCCCGCGAACCTCTTCGTGGCCGGCTTCATCGGCTCCCCGGCGATGAACCTCGTCGAGGTCCCGGTGACGGACGGCGGTGTGAAGTTCGGCAAGTCGGTCGTGCCGGTGCAGCGCGACGCGATCGCCGCCACCACCGACAAGACCGTCACGGTCGGTGTCCGCCCGGAGCACTTCGACGTGGCCGGTCCGGACGTCGAGCAGGGCCTCGCGGTCACCGTGAACGTCGTCGAGGAGCTCGGCGCCGACGCCTACGTCTACGGCACCGCGAAGGTCGGCGACGAGTCCAAGGACCTCGTGGTCCGCGTCAGCGGCCGTGACGTCCCGGAGAAGGGCAGCCAGCTGCACATCGTGCCCCGCTCCGGCGAGACCCACGTGTTCTCGACCTCTACGGGCGAGCGCCTGTCCGACTGACCCACCCGCAAACGCACAACCCGGGTGAATCACCCGAGTTGACGAAGAGGGCCCCGCAGCGTGCTGCGGGGCCCTTGTCGTTGTCGACAAATACCCCGGCAGACCGGACGTTTCGAGCGGCGTGCGTCAACGCCTTACCCAAAAATGGGCACTCTCTCATCCCCCGAACCGGTGACTAAATGTCTACAAACCATTACCCCGCGCTACCCTCACACGCGTGAAGCACTCCACTAACCAACAGACGCGACGCGGCCGGGGCCCCGCCCGCCGGATCGGCCGCACCCTCGCTTTCGTCCTGCCCGTCGTCCTGGTGCTCTCCGGGACCCTCGCGGTCACCCGAGTCAACTGGTCGGGGAGCACCTCCGACCCGGTGCTCACCGCCGCGGACACCAGCACGTCCGCCGGTACCCCGCGGGCCGCCAAGCGCGCGCCGCAGGACGTCCTGCGCGACACACTGCTGACCGAGCTCCAGGAGGAGAACCCGGGCGTCGCCCTCACCCATCTCCAGCAGGCCGTCAACGGCCGCCCGTCGCTGGCGAAGCACTGCGCGTCCATCGCCCGCGCCCTCGGCGAGGCCGCCGTCCGGGTCTACGGCCCGACGCGCGCCCAGTCCTACGCCCGCCCGGTCTGCGACACCGCCTTCGCCACGGGCGTCGCGGCCGCGCACAGCTGAGCACCCCGCCCTGCCGCCGGACAAGAGAGGTAAGAAGCCGGCAGCGGCTGACGCGAGAACCCTCGTCCGCCGCGGCCCCGGGCGGGACGCCACGTACAGTTCGGTCTCATGAGCGATCCGAGCGCCGCGTCCCGCCCCGTTCAAGCCGTCGTTCTGGCCGGTGGCCAGGGCTCCCGGCTCCGTCCGTACACCGACGACCGGCCCAAGCCGATGGTCGAGATCCCCGGGACGGGGACTCCGATCATCGGCCATCAGCTGTCCTGGCTCGCCGAGGAGGGCGTGACGGACGTGGTGGTCTCCTGCGGCCACCTCGCCGAGGTGCTCCAGAAGTGGCTGGAGACGGCCGATCTGCCCGTCTCCGTCACCACGGTCGTGGAGTCGGAGCCTCTCGGCCGCGGTGGCGGCCTGAAGTACGCCGCCGCGCATCTTCCCCACCCGGACCAGCCCTGGTACGCCACGAACGGCGACATCTGGACCCGGTTCTCGCTGCGTGACATGGCGGACTTCCACACCGAGCGGGACGCCGTCGCGACGCTGGCCCTGGCCCGGCCCCGGCTGCCGTGGGGCGCGGTGAAGACGGACGGCTTCGGCCGCATCACGGACTTCATCGAGGCCCCGCCGTCGACCTTCGAGATCAACGCGGGTGTGTACGTCTTCTCCCCCGAGTTCGCGGGGCTGCTGCCGGACCGGGGGGACCACGAGCGCACGACGTTCCCGCGACTGGCCCGCGAGCGGCGGCTGGCCGGGTTCACGATCCCTCAGGGGTCGTATTGGCGTGCGATCGACACGGCCAAGGACCTGACCGAGGCCGCGAAGGAGCTGGCGGCTTCTGGGCGCTGAGAAGCCCGGGCCCCCAAGGCGGCGAAGGGCCCCGCACCTTCACGGTGCGGGGCCCTTCGCCACCTGCTCTGTCCGCTAGCCCAGCAGGCCGCCCACCAGGCCCGGCCGGCCCGTGGACGAGGAGCCGCCGTCGCCGGAGCCACCGGTCGAGCCCGTGCCGCCGGTCGAGCCCGTGCCGCCGGAGGTGGGGCCCGAGGTGGTGCTCGGGGCCTGACCGGCCGGGGAGGACTGCCGGGGCGGGGCCTGACCCGCGCTGCCCTGCGTCTGGCTGGGCGAGCCGCCGGTGACGGTGCCGGCGTTCCGGGTGGCACCCGGCCTGGTCGTGGTCCCCGCGCTGGGGCTGGCCGAGCCGGCCGTGGCGCCCTGGGTGGGCGAGGAGGAGGCCGACGGGGTCCGCCTGTCGTGCCGCTTGCCGGGTTCGCCCGGGAGCGGGGAGCCGGGCAGTTCGTTGCGCGGCGCCTCGCCCGGGCCGGGGACGACGACCCGGTCGGCGTCGCGGACGGCGCCGCCGAGCAGTGAGCCGACGAGCAGCGTGAGGCCCGTGGCGACGGCGGTGACGAGGGCGCCACGGCGCAGCACGTAGCGGCGCAGGTCCCAGATGTCGGCGCGGGGCCCGAGACGGCGCCAGGCGCTGCCGGCCAGGCGGCCGTCGACGGAGTAGACGGGGGCGCCGGCGATGATCAGCGGGGACCAGGCGGCGAGGTAGATGATGTCGGGGGTCTCGTAGACGGGGACGCTCTTCCAGCTGACGGTGACCAGCAGCGCGGCCGAGAGCAGGGCGCCGAAGCAGGCGGCGACGCGCTGCCAGCAGCCGAGGACCGTCAGGACGCCGACGACGACCTGGGCGAAGGCGATGACCAGTCCGGAGCCGATCGGGTGCTCCAGGGCGAACTGGCGCAGCGGCTCGGCGACTTCCCAGGGGTGCAGGGTGTTGAGCCACTTGACCATGGAGCCGCGCTTGCCGCCGTCGAAGTAGACGGGGTCGCACAGCTTGCCCATGCCGGCGTAGATGGAGATGAAGCCGAGGAAGACGCGCAGCGGGAGCAGGACGACGCCGAGGTTCATCCGGCGGCCCGGGTAGTAGGCGTGCCGTGCCGGGTCGTCGCCGTGACGCTTGGCGGGCCGCTCGGTGTCGTCCGCCTCGGCGGCGAGTTCCTCGAACTGCCCGCCCTCGTAGGCGGGTTCCTCGTAGGCGCTGCCCACCGTGCGCATCGGCGGCAGCAGTCGGGTGCCGTCGGCGGGATCGTGGGTGCGCTGCGGGCCGATGACGGGGGTCTCGACGGTCTGGGTGAGCTCGTCCTGGTGGCCGTCGCCCTCGTAGCCGGTGCCGCCGTAGCCGCCGCCCGGGTATCCGGCGCCGTAGCCCGGGCCCTGCGGGTCGGTGCCCACGCGGGAGATGACCTGGGTGGCCCCGGTGTCCGTGGCGGACTCGTCGGGGTGGCGGACGCTCTCGTGCCGGACGGCCTGGAGGAGCCGGTGCGCGCCGGTGTCGTCGGGCGCGGACTTGCCGCTCCAGACGACGGGCCGGCGGCGGGTGGTGGCCCCGTCCGCCGCGCCCCCGGCGGTGACGACGGGGATGCGGGCGGTGTCCTCGCTGGCGGTCAGATGCCGTGCGACCCGGGGGGACTGGACGCGACGCGTCGAGACGCCCAACTGCACGCGGAAACTCGCGTGATTGACGATGACCTGCGCCGGGTCGCTCGGCACCTTCACCATGCTCAGCGCGGGAGCGTCGTCGAGTCCCGACGAGCGGTCCCCCGTGGGTGTGCGGGGTGTTCTGGTGTCCACACTCATCTAACCGAGTGACGTCCGGATAGGACACTGCTTTGACTCGCCGGATCTGTCCGGACCCCGTCAAGCTTGTCCTCATCGCCCTGCTGTCACCGGAATTAACCCGTACGGGTGAGGCGGCAGACGCCTGTTCAGGCGCGTCGGCGGGCCGCCTCGTAGAGCACGATCCCCGCCGCCACACCGGCGTTGAGCGACTCGGCGCCGCCCGGCATCGGGATCCGCACCCGGAAGTCGCAGGTCTCCCCGACCAGCCGGGACAGTCCCTTGCCCTCGCTGCCGACGACGATGGCGACGGGCCCGCCCAGGGCCTCCAGTTCACCGAGCTCGACCTCACCGTCGGCGGCCAGTCCGACGACCACGATGCCGGCCTTCTTGTACGCCTCCAGCGCGCGCGTCAGGTTGGTGGCGCGGGCGACGGGCGTACGGGCGGCCGTGCCGGCGGACGTCTTCCAGGCACCGGCCGTCATCCCGGCGGCCCGCCGCTCGGGTACGACGACGCCGTGCCCCCCGAAGGCGGAGACGGAGCGGACGACCGCGCCCAGGTTGCGCGGGTCGGTGACACCGTCGAGCGCGACGATCAGCGGGTCCTCGCCGTCGTCGAGGGCGGCCTCGGCGAGGTCCTGCGGGTGGGCGTACTCGTACGGCGGGACCTGGAGCACGAGCCCCTGGTGGTTCAGCCCGTTCGTCATCCGGTCGAGCTCGGGGCGGGGGGCCTCCATGAGGTTGATCCCGCCGCGCTCGGCGGCGAGCTGGAGGGCCTCACGGACGCGCTCGTCGTTGTCGATGAACTGCTGGACGTACAGCGTGGAGGCGGGCACGCCCTCGCGCAGCGCCTCGTAGACCGGGTTGCGGCCGACGACCAGCTCGGACGTGGACTTGCCGCCGCGGCCCCGGGGCGCGGGGCGGCGGGCCGTCTGCCGCGCCTTGGCGTTGGCGACACGGTTCTTCTTGTGTCCCTTGCGCATCTCGGCGGGCGGAGTGGGGCCCTTGCCCTCCAAGCCCTTGCGCCGCTGGCCGCCACTGCCGACCTGCGCGCCCTTCTTGCCGGACATGCGGCGGTTGTTGGCTGCCATGACCTACCTGTCTGTGGGTGCGGTGACGTACTACGACTATGAAGTGTGCCGCCCGGAGGCCCGGGCGGCACAATCGATCTTCCGGATCGCGATCGGGTCAGCGCGGTCCGAGGCTCCAGCGCGGTCCCTGCGGGCTGTCCTCGATGACCAGACCGGACTGGCTCAGCTGGTCCCGGATGGCGTCCGCGGTGGGCCAGTCCTTGCGGGCCCGGGCGGCCTCGCGCTGGTCGAGGACCATGCGGACGAGCGTGTCGACCACGCCGTGCAGGTCTTCGCCTCGGTCGCTCTCCCCGGCCGAGTGGGGGTCGAGCGGGTCCAGCCCGAGGACGCCGAGCATGGCACGGACCTCGGCGAGCCGGGCCACCGCGGCTTCCTTGTCGTCGGCGGCCAGCGCGCTGTTGCCCTGCCGGACCGTGGTGTGCACCACGGCGAGCGCCTGCGGCACGCCCAGGTCGTCGTCCATCGCCTCGGCGAAGGCCAGCGGCACCTCGGCGGCCGGCTCGACGGCACCGGCCTTCTCCACCACGCGCTGCACGAAGCCCTCGATCCGCGCGAACGCCGACTCGGCCTCGCGCAGCGCCTCCTCGCTGTACTCGATCATCGAGCGGTAGTGCGGGGTGCCGAGGTAGTAGCGCAGCACGATGGGGCGCCAGCGCTTGACCATCTCGCTGACCAGGACCGAGTTGCCGAGCGACTTGGACATCTTCTCGCCGCTCATGGTGACCCAGGCGTTGTGCACCCAGTACTGGGCGAAGTCGTCGCCGTAGGCCTTGGCCTGGGCGATCTCGTTCTCGTGGTGCGGGAAGACCAGGTCGAGGCCGCCGCCGTGGATGTCGAAGGCGGTGCCGAGGTACCTGTGCGCCATCGCCGAGCACTCCAGGTGCCAGCCCGGGCGGCCGCGGCCCCAAGGTGTCTCCCAGCTGGGCTCCCCCGGCTTCGCCGCCTTCCACATGGCGAAGTCCCGCGGGTCGCGCTTGCCGGTCTCGCCGGCGCCGGACGGCTGCTGGAGGTTGTCCAGCTCCTGGTTGGACAGCGCCAGGTACTCCGGGAAGGAGCGCACGTCGAAGTAGACGTTGCCGTCGGCCTCGTAGGCGTGCCCGCGCTCGATGAGGCCGCGCATCATCTCGACCATCTCGGTCACGTGGCCCGTGGCCCGCGGCTCGTAGGTCGGCGGCAGGCAGCCGAGGGCGTGGTAGCCGTCGTTGAACGCGCGCTCGTTCTCGTAGCCGATGGCCCACCAGGGGCGGTTCTGGTCGGCCGACTTGGCGATGATCTTGTCGTCGATGTCCGTGACGTTGCGGATGAACGTCACCTCGTAGCCGCGGTACGCGAACCAGCGGCGCATGATGTCGAAGTTCAGACCCGACCGGATGTGCCCGATGTGGGGTGCGGCCTGCACGGTGGCACCGCACAGGTAGATCGAGACACAACCCGGCTTGAGCGGGGAGAAGTCACGGATCTGCCGGGCGCTGGTGTCGTACAGGCGAATAGTCACGGGACCAGGGTAGTAGGCCGTGGGGGGTGTGTGGGGCAGTGTCGTTCACCCGACTCGCACGACCAGCGCCGTCGCCACCGCCATGAGGCCCTCGCCGCGCCCGGGGAAGCCCAGGCCGTCCGTCGTCGCCCCCGACACCGACACCGGTGCTCCCGCCGCCTCCGACAGGAGCTTCTGCGCTTCGTCCCGCCGTTTGCCGATCTTCGGCCTCGGGCCCACCACCTGTACGGCGATGTTGCCGATGCGGAACCCGGCCTCGCGGACGATCCGGGCCGCCTCCGTCAGCAGCGTGACGCCCGACGCGCCGGACCACTCGGGGCGGCCCGTGCCGAAGTGCTGTCCCAGGTCGCCGAGGCCGGCCGCCGAGAACAGCGCGTTGCACGCGGCGTGCGCGACGACGTCCGCGTCCGAGTGGCCGGCCAGGCCCGGCCCCTCGCCCTCCCACTTCAGGCCGGCGCACCACAGTTCGCGCCCCTCCTCGAAGGCGTGGATGTCGGTGCCGATGCCGACCTGGGGCAGCGGCATCCCGGGCATCGCGTCAGAAGCCATCGTTGAGCCTCCTGCGGGCCAGGACCGCCTCCGCGAGCACCAGGTCCAGGGGCCGGGTGACCTTGAACGCCTCCTCGTGGCCGGGCACCGCCACGACCGTGAGGCCGAGCTGCTCGACCATGCCGGCGTCGTCGGTGACGTCCCCGGTGACCGTCTCGTGCGCCCGTACCAGCGTCGCCCGGTCGAAGCCCTGCGGTGTCTGCACCGCCCGCAGCCGCGCGCGCTCCGGCGTGGCGACCACCGGCTCCGGCTCGCCGGGGGCCTGGGCGGGCTCGACCTGCTTGACGGTGTCGGCGAGCGGCAGCGCCGGGACCACGGCCGGGGCGCCCTCGCGGACGGCCTCGATCACGGCGTCGACCGTGTCCACCGGCACCAGCGGCCGGGCCGCGTCGTGCACCAGCACGATGTCGTGGCCGGGCGGCAGCGCGTCCAGGCCGAGCCTCACGGACTCCTGGCGGGTCCGTCCGCCCGGTACGACGAGGAAGTCGGTCCGCTCGGGCAGCGCGTGCGCGTCGAGCAGCGACTTGACCTCGGCGGCACCGTCGGGCGGGGCCACGACGACGACCAGCGAAACGGCGCGGGAGGCGGCCATCGCGCGGACCGCGTGGATGAGCATGGGAGTGCCGCCCAGCGCGCGGAGCGCCTTGGGGGCGCCCGGGCCGAGCCGGACACCACGGCCGGCGGCCGGGATCACGGCCGCCGTACGGGCTGCCGAGGGGGCGGCCGACGGCGTGGGGCGGGAATCGTCAGACATCGGTTCCTGTCAGGTTTGTGTGTTGCCCTGGCGTGGGTATGGCCTGGAGGAGTGCCGGGCGCGACGCGCTCGACCGGACCCTTCCGTGACGCTGGTCGAGCCGGCTGCCCGGGCCCGGCACGCCAAGCACCGGATCGTGAGTGATAACACATCCGGCGGTGACGGCGCATTGGGCATCCGAGTACGAACATGCCGCAGCGCCCGGCGACAGAGAATCGTCATCGGGCACCGCGGCATTTCGATGTGCAGAGTTGATCAGCAGAGTGCTGAGCGACCGGCTTCGCCTCAGGAGGCGAGAACCTCGTCGAGCAGGGCCTCGGCCTTGTCCTCGTTGGTGTTCTCCGCGAGGGCGAGCTCGCTCACCAGGATCTGGCGGGCCTTGGCGAGCATGCGCTTCTCACCGGCGGAGAGTCCGCGCTCACGCTCACGACGCCACAGGTCACGCACCACTTCCGCGACCTTGATGACATCGCCCGAGGCGAGCTTCTCCAGGTTTGCCTTGTAACGACGGGACCAGTTCGTGGGCTCCTCGGCGTACGGCGCGCGCAGCACCTCGAAGACCCGGTCCAGCCCGTCCTGACCGACCACATCACGCACGCCGACGAACTCCGCATTGTCCGCTGGCACACGCACTGTCAGGTCACCCTGGGCGACCTTCAGCACCAAGTAGGTCTTGTCCACGCCTTTGATCTGGCGAGTTTCGATAGCCTCGATCAGCGCGGCCCCGTGATGGGGATAGACCACGGTGTCGCCAACCTTGAACGTCATGTGACAGGTACCCCTTCCGTGGCTATCCAGGGTAACACGGAAACCGCGGGTTCTGAATGGCGTTTTCGCAGGTCAGGGCATATCTCGGGGCTTGACAAGTCCAACAGGAACGTGCTTCGGACAGGGGATGGAAGAAGGTATTCGCAGGTCGGAGCCGCTCTCCGGGCCGAGCGAAACGCGTACGTTACACACATCCGGAGCCTCCTCCAAGCGGCCGAACAGTCCCATATGTCCGGTTCCGTATGATCGACTTCCGCTACTCCGTTCGGTGGCCCGAGCCGGGTTCCGGTCGAATCCGGAATTGATCACCGGGCGTCCGGGCGTGCCGTCGGTGATCAATTCCGAGGTCACCCGCGCATTCCTTCACGGAAAATTCGCGCTGCCGCCCGAGGCTCTTATGTGAATGCCGGACGAACACCCGGCCAATGTGCCCCAGGTGTCAGTTGTGACTCCTGTGGGACCACAGGTGCCGGGGGGTCGGGTGCGGCCGGGCGGGAACGGCTCGGTAACCTGTGGCCTGCTGACAGACACTTAGGGCGGCTTTATCGGCCGCTCCGCTCGAGTCAAGGAGTTGCCGCCGCCGTGAGCAGCAGCCTTCGACGCGGCGTCCTCGCCGCGGCCGCCATCGCGTTCTCCGTCGCCTCGCTCGCCGCGTGCGGCGCCGGCAACAACGCGCAGACCCTCGAGATCAAGCCGGACAACGCGGCGACGAGCGTCGGCAACATCAAGGTCCAGAACGCGATCGTGATCACGCAGCCCGACCTCGAGTCGACCGGCCCGGCCGCGATCTCCGCCACCTTCTTCAACTCCGGCAGCACCGCCGAGACGCTGGAGTCCATCACCCTGCCGGGCACCGGCAAGCAGGTCGAGCTGAAGCCCGCCAAGGGCGGCAGCCTGAGCATCCCGGCCCACGGCTCGCTGGTCCTGGGCGGCAAGGACAACGCCACCGCCATCGTGCCGAGCAGCCGCGAGGCCGTCCAGGACGGCAACGCCCAGAAGGTCACCTTCACCTTCAGCAAGACGGGCGACGTGAGCCTGCGCGCGTTCGTCGTCCCCGCGAAGCACTACTTCGCCGAGTGGGGCCCGACCGAGGTGCCGGCCGCGCCGGGCGCCTCGGCGTCCCCGTCCGGTTCGCCGTCGGGCAGCCCCTCGGGTTCACCGGCCGGCACCGAGAGCCCCGCCGCGGGCGAGACGCCGGGCGGCCACGAGTCGTCGGCCACGCCGACCGACGCGGCCTCCGCGAGCGCGACGGCCGGCGCCGGGCACTGAGCCCCGCGGAACAGCGAACAGTCGTAGCGAAAGGGCGGGACCTCTCCGAGGAGAGGTCCCGCCCTTCGTGGTGCCTGCGCCGGCTTACGGCTCGAACTTGTAGCCCAGGCCGCGGACCGTCACCAGGTAGCGCGGGGCGCCCGGGTCCGGCTCGATCTTGGCGCGCAGGCGCTTGACGTGGACGTCCAGGGTCTTGGTGTCACCGACGTAGTCGGCGCCCCAGACGCGGTCGATGAGCTGCATGCGCGTGAGCACGCGGCCGGCGTTGCGCAGCAGCATCTCCAGCAGGTCGAACTCCTTCAGCGGCAGGTCGACCTTGGTGCCGCCGACGGTGACCACGTGCCGGTCGACGTCCATGCGGACCGGGCCGGCCTCCAGCGCGGCCGGGGTGACCTCCTCGGGCTCGCCTCTGCGGCGCAGCACGGCCCGGATGCGCGCGACGAGCTCGCGCGAGGAGAACGGCTTGGTGACGTAATCGTCGGCTCCTATCTCCAGGCCGACGACCTTGTCGATCTCGCTGTCCTTGGCGGTCACCATGATGACGGGGACGTTGGAGCGGCCGCGCAGCTGGCGGCAGACCTCGGTGCCCGGCAGACCGGGCAGCATCAGGTCGAGGAGGACGAGGTCGGCGCCGTTGCGCTCGAACTCGTCGAGTCCGTCGGGCCCGGTGGTCGCGACGGCGACCTCGAAGCCCTCCTTGCGGAGCATGTACGACAGGGCGTCGGAGAAGGACTCCTCGTCCTCGACGACGAGCACTCGGGTCACGGAAGGACCTCCGGGGCGGGAAGCGTTTCGTACGCGGTTGATTCGGGGGATGTGGGGGTGGACCGCCCGGCCTCTTCGTCGAGGCCCGCGCCTCCTGCGCGTTCTGATCGGGCGGGCTGCTGATGTGCGCGGTCGCGGGCCGCACCGGCCTCCGGCAGCCGCAGGGTGAAGGTGGAGCCCTGGCCTTCGGCGCTCCACACCGTGACCTCCCCGCCGTGCGAGGCGGCCACGTGCTTCACGATCGCCAGCCCGAGTCCCGTGCCGCCGGTGGCACGGGAGCGGGCCGGGTCGACGCGGTAGAAGCGCTCGAAGATGCGCTCCTTGTCCTTGTCGGAGATGCCGATGCCCTGGTCGGTGACGGCGATCTCGATGTGCTCCCCGCCGGGGGCGTTCACCCTGCGGGCCGCTATGCCGACGCGGGTGCGGGCGGGCGAGTAGTTGACGGCGTTCTCGACGAGGTTGCCGAGGGCCGCGGCGAGCTGGCCGCGGTTGCCCCACACGGCCAGGTCGGCGGTGCCGCCGGCGGCCATGGTGATCTGCTTGGTGCCGGCCTGGTGCCGGCAGCGGTCGATGGCCTCGGCGACGAGCTCGTCGACGCGGACCGGCTCGGCGTCCTCCAGCGGGTCGTCGTTCTGCACCCGCGACAGGTCGATGAGCTCCTGCACCAGGCTGGTGAGCCGGGTGGCCTCGATCTGCATGCGCCCGGCGAACCGCTCGACGGCCTCGGGGTCGTCGGAGGCGTCCATGACGGCCTCGGACAGCAGGGAGAGGGCGCCGACGGGCGTCTTCAGCTCATGGCTCACGTTGGCGACGAAGTCGCGCCGCACCGCCTCGATCCGGCGGGCCTCGGTGAGGTCCTCCACGAGCAGCAGCACCAGCCGGGAGCCGAGCGGCGCGACCCGCGCGGAGACGGCCAGGGCCTCCCCGCGTCCGGTGCCGCGCCGCGGCAGGTCCAGCTCGACCTGGCGTATCTCCCCGTCGCGCCGGGTGTCCCGGGCCATCTGGAGCATCGGCTCGACAGCGAGCTTGCCACCGCGGACCAGGCCGAGGGCGTACGCCGCCGAGCTGGCCTTGACCACCGCGTCCGCCTCGTCGAGCACGACGGCGGAGGACCTGAGGACCGACAGGACGGTGTCCACGCCCGGTGGCAGCACCGGGTCCGTGTGCAGGGAGGTCCGGGTGGGGCGCTTCTGCTCACGCTCACTCCAGCGGAACGCCAGCATGGCGATCACGCCGGTGAGCACCCCGGCGATCGCTGCCGCTGCGGCGACCGCCGCGTTCACGTCCATGCCCCCAGGTTAGGCATGGCTCGGGCACGGGCCACAGCCGTCGGGCAGCGAGCTCGAACACTCGTCGCCCAGAGTTCACCTTGGAGCCAGTATTGGTTCATTTGGGATGACGGAAACGGACGCGTACGGGCCGGAACGTGGGAGCGTGGGGTTCGGACCGTTGGTTGTACGACGGTCGTACCGCCGGTTGTTCGGTGGGCCCCGGCCCTTGAACCCCCGACACAGACGCACGAGAGGGAAGCCTGATGCGGGACGCGTACCACGAGGAACTGGACTCGATCGGCGACGGTCTGGTGGAGATGGCCCGGCTGGTCGGCTCGGCGATCGGGCGCGCCACCACCGCCATGCTCGACTCCGACCTGAAGCTGGCCGAGAACGTCATCGAGGCCGACCAGAAGGTCGACGAGCTCCAGCACGACCTGGAGGCCCGGGCCATAGCCCTGCTGGCGCGGCAGCAGCCGGTGGCGACGGACCTGCGCATCGTCGTCACGTCGCTGCGCATGTCGGCCGACCTGGAGCGGTCGGGCGACCTCGCCCAGCACGTGGCGAAGCTCGCGCGCCTGCGCTACCCGGACCGCGCGGTCCCGAGCGACCTGCACGCCACCATCCTGGAGATGGGCCAGCTCGCCCAGCGCCTGATGGCCAAGGCCGCCGAGGTGATCATCACCAAGGACGTCGACCTGGCGCTCCAGCTGGAGCAGGACGACGACGAGATGGACCTGCTGCACCGCACCCTCTTCCAGCACCTGATGGACGACCGCTGGAAGCACGGCATCGAGACGGCCGTGGACGTGACGCTGCTCGGCCGCTACTACGAGCGGTTCGCCGACCACGCGGTCTCGGTCGCCAAGCGGGTGGTGTACCTGGTGACGGGTGAGCACGCGGACGAGCTCCAGACGGACGGGCAGCCGGAGATCCAGGCGGTGACGGGGGCGGAGAGCGCCTGACGTCCGGTGCGGCGGGGCCCTGCGGGGCCCTGCCCGCCCCGCCTGTCCTGAGGGCGGTCCCGCCAGGGCGTGAAAGGGCCGGGCGGGGATCGGCTGGGGCGCGTGGGCGCCTCTGTGCGCCGTTGATGCGCCCAGCGGAGCGGGCATCCAATGGGCACAGGCACCAGCCTCGAGGAGGGACCCATGGCCGAATCCCCCAGTACCACGCCCGACCCCACGCAGGAGCGCGAGACCGAGCAGCCCGCCCAGATCAGGAACCTGCCCCTGGTCGCCGCGTGCGGCTGCGGCTCGGGCTGCGGCTGCGGATGCCAGTCGGGCAGCCCCTGCCAGTGCGGCTGACGCCGGCACCTTCGTACGACCAGCAGGGCTTCGGTGGTTCGCCGCCGGGGCCCTGCGGCGTTGTGCTCGCCTCCGAGCCCGTACGGGCGGACCATGGAAGTACGTCCGCCGTATCGGCGTACCGCCGGGTACCTGGAAGGAGGCGCGACGTCATGGCCAAGTTCATGGATGTCCACCACAGCATGAAGGGCATCACGGAAGAGCAACTGCGCGAGGCCCACAACGCGGACCTCGCCATAGAAGGGGACGAGAAGGTGCACTTCGAGAGGGCCTGGGCGGACCCGGAGTCCGGCTTGGTGTACTGCCTCTCCGAAGCGCCCTCCGCGGAAGCGGTCCAGCGCATCCACGAACGCGCGGGACACAAGGCCGACGAGATCCACCCGGTGCCGTTGACCGTCCAGTGAGGTGAAGCAGTGCGGTCGGCCGGTCTCAGGGAGCTCTGAGGGCCCCGGCAGCAGGCCCGGCCGACTCAGCGGGAGCAGCCGGCTCAGCGGGAGCAGCCGGATCGGGTTCGACCGGCTGCTCCTCCTCCGGCAGCCGCCTCATCAACGCCCCGTACCCCAGCCCGGCCAGGGTCCCCACCACCGCGCACATTCCCCACAGCCACTCCGCCCCGAACCGGTCGATGACGAACCCGGACATCAGCGGGGCGACGAGCGCGGCGACGGACCAGGACATGGTGTACATCCCCTGGTAGCGCCCGCGCCCGTGGAGCGGGGAGAGCCGGACGACCAGGCCGGTCTGCGTGGGGGCGTTGACGATCTCGGCCAGCGTCCACACGCACACCGTGAGGGCGATGACGCCGACCGACCCGGCGAAGGCGGTGAGTCCGAAGCCGTACCCCGCGAGGACGGACGAGACGATGAGCAGGCGGCGGGGGTCGCGGTGCTCGATGAACCGGGTGACCGGGATCTGGAGTACGACGATCAGGACGCCGTTCACGGCGATCGCCATGCCGTACTCGGCGGGCGTGAACCCGGCCTCGCCCATCGCCACCGGCAGGCCCACCGACCCCTGCTGGAAGATCACCGCGACGAGGAAGGACAGCCCGACGACGCTCATGAAGCGCCGGTCGCGCAGTACGGTCCGGAGGCTGACGGAGCCGTCGGAGGCGGCGGGCGTCTTCGCCGTATCGGCGGGCGTCTTCACCGTCTCGGCGGGCCTGGACTCCGGCAGCTTCAGGAAGACGACGATCGCGCAGACCATCGTCATCCCCGCCTCGATCAGGAACCCGGCGAGATAGCTCACCTCGGCGATGAACCCGGCGGCCATGGAGGAGATGGCGAAGCCGAGGTTGATGGCCCAGTAGTTGAGGGAGAAGGCGCGGATACGGTCCTCGGGCCGGACGATGTCCGCCATCATCGCCTGCACCGCGGGCCGGGACGCGTTGCTGGCCATGCCGACGAGGAACGCGACGCCGGCGATCGCGACCGGATCGCGCACGAATCCCAGCAGCGCGACGGACAGGGCGGTCGAGGCCTGCGCGATCAGCAGTGTCGGCCGCCGCCCCAGCCGGTCGGTCATCACGCCGCCGCCCAGTGAGGAGATCACCCCGCCGAGCCCGTGCAGGGCGGCGACCAGACCGGCGTAGGTGGCGGAGTAGCCGCGGTCGAGCGTCAGGTACAGCGCCATGAACGTCGCGACGAAGGCGCCGAGCCGGTTGACGAGGGTGCTGGTCCACAGCCACCAGAACTCGCGGGGCATGCCGGAGACGGTCTCCCGGACGGCACGTCCGGCCCGCACGGCGTACGGCATGGACGACATGGGCTCCCCCCAGGGCGCAAGGATGTAAGCGGCGCGCTTAGGGGTCACAAATTACAAAGCGTCGGTTGACGGAGGCCACTCAATTAACAGAACCCGTCAAACGTCCGCCTGCCGGGCAGCCACGCGAACGGGCGAATGCGTGGATTACGCTCTGAGGCATGGCCGACGCACCGTACAAGCTGATCCTCCTCCGCCACGGCGAGAGCGAGTGGAACGAGAAGAACCTGTTCACCGGCTGGGTGGACGTCAACCTGACCGCGAAGGGCGAGAAGGAGGCGACGCGCGGCGGCGAGCTGCTGAAGGACGCCGGCCTGCTCCCCGACGTCGTGCACACGTCGCTCCAGAAGCGCGCCATCCGCACCGCGCAGCTCGCCCTGGAGTCCGCCGACCGCCTCTGGATCCCGGTCCACCGCAGCTGGCGCCTGAACGAGCGCCACTACGGCGCCCTCCAGGGCAAGGACAAGGCCCAGACGCTCGCCGAGTTCGGCGAGGAGCAGTTCATGCTGTGGCGCCGCTCCTACGACACCCCGCCGCCGGCGCTGGACCGTGACGCCGAGTACTCCCAGTTCTCCGACCCGCGCTACGCGACCCTCCCGCCGGAGCTGCGCCCGCAGACGGAGTGCCTCAAGGACGTCGTCAACCGCATGCTCCCGTACTGGTTCGACTCGATCGTCCCCGACCTGCTGACCGGCCGCACGGTCCTGGTCGCCGCCCACGGCAACAGCCTGCGCGCCCTGGTCAAGCACCTGGACGGCATCTCCGACGCGGACATCGCGGGCCTCAACATCCCGACGGGCATCCCGCTGTCCTACGAACTCGACGCGGACTTCAAGCCGGTGAACCCGGGCGGGACGTACCTCGACCCGGAGGCGGCCGCGGCGGCCATCGAGGCGGTCAAGAACCAGGGCAAGAAGAAGTAAGCAGCGCCAAGAGGCCCCCCACCTGCGACCTTGTCGCGGTGGGGGGCCTCTTGCGTTTGCAGCCGTTTCGGGATCCAGCACTCGCACAGAGCGCGCCGCCCGTTCCCGGACCCCGTTGACAACTGCCGTCACTCCCTTCCATCATCACTCCACTAATCAAGTAGTGGAATGATGATGGAAGGGAGTGGTGGCCGTGGAGTACCGCATCGACAGGCGGAGCGGGGTCCCCGCCTTCCAGCAGATCGTGCAGCAGACCAAGCAGGCCCTGCGGCTGGGCGTACTCGTGCCGGGCGACCGGCTGCCCACCGCCAAGGACGTCGCCGAGACGAGCGCGGTCAACCCGAACACCACCCTCAAGGCGTACCGCGAGCTGGAGCGCGAGGGACTGGTCGAACCGCGACCGGGCCAGGGCACCTTCGTACGCCGCACGCTGGGCCGGCCCGAGACGGGCACCGACTCGCCGCTGTACGGGGAGCTGGTGGCGTGGATGTCGAAGGCGGCCGGGGCCGGTCTGGAGCAGGAGGACGTGGCCGCACTGGTCGCGTCGGCGCTGGAGAAGCAGTTCGCCCCGGGGACCACGGCGGTCATGGGGGCCACGACAACCAGGAGCACAGGTGAGTGACGTCATGTACGCGGGGGAGCCGGCGCTCGAGGCGCACGGACTGGGGATGCGCTACCGGCGGGGCTGGGCGCTGCGGGACTGCACCTTCCGGCTCCCGGCGGGCAGCATCTGCGGGCTGGTCGGCCCCAACGGGGCGGGCAAGACCACGCTGCTGAACATCGCGGCCCATGTCCTGAAGCCGACGCAGGGCTCGCTCAGTCTGTTCGGAGAGGCGCCGGGCTCGGTGGAGTCCGGTCGGCGTACGGCCTTCCTCGCGCAGGACAAGCCGCTGTTCCGTCGCTTCACCGTGGCGGAGACCCTGCGGCTGGGGCGGGAGCTGAACCCCGGCTGGGACCAGCGCGCCGCCGAGGACATCGTCCGCGCGGGCAACGTGCCCTTCGACGCGAAGATCGGCACCCTCTCCGGCGGCCAGCGCACCCGCGTCGCCGTCGCCCTCGCCTTCGGCAAGCGCCCCGACCTGCTACTGCTCGACGAGCCGATGTCGGACCTCGACCCGGTCGTGCGCCACGAACTCATGGGCACCCTCCTCGCCGAGGCCGGTGAGCGCGGCACCACCGTGCTGATGTCCACCCACGTCCTCGCCGAACTGGACAACGTGTGCGACTTCCTCGTCGTCGTCTCCGGCGGCGGAGTGCGCCTCGCCGGTGACGTGGACGAGCTGATGACCGTGCACGCCGTGGTCACCGGGGTCAGGGAGGGCGAGGGTCTGCCCGCCGGCCTCGGGTACCACACCCTCGTCGAGTCCCGGACCAGCGGACGGCAGTTCACCGCGCTCATCCGCCCGGAGGGCCCGGTCACCGGCCCCTGGGAGGTGGCCGCCCCGAGCATGGAGGAACTCCTGCTCGCCTATCTCCGCTCCCCCGAGGCACCACCGCTGATCACCCCCACCGCCCAGGTCCAGGGCCAGGCGTTCGGCACCGGGACGGTGGCGGCATGAGCACCTTCACCAGCCCCTCGACCGACGGCAAGGACGGGACAACGAACCGGACGATGAACGGGACAATGAACGCAACCAAGACCGGACCCGGGCACGGGGCCAGGAGCGCGACCACCACCGAGGCCACCCGGCGCCCCCGCCTCAGCGGTATGACCTGGCTGGTCTGGCACCAGCACCGGGCCGCGTTCTGGACCATCATCGCCGCCACCGTGCTCTGCGTGGCCTGGATCGTCTACCAGCGCGGCCAGATGATGGACTTCCTGGACGGCTACGGCTTTCCTGCCAAGAACCTCGACGATGCGGAGCGGGAATTCCAGCCGTACGTCGACGCGTTCCACTCCGTCACCACCGGTCTCACGGCGATCCCCGTCATACTCGGTGTCCTCATCGGCGCCCCACTGCTCGCGGGCGACCTGGAGAACGGCACGGCCAAGCTGATCGCCGCCCAGTCCGTGAGCCGCAACCGCTGGCTCGCCACGAAGCTGGGGCTGGCCGGGCTGGTGGTCACGGTGAGCACGGTCACGTTGTCGGCTGTGTTCGCCTGGTGGTGGAGCCCCATCAAGTCCGAGAACACCGGCATCGACTGGACCTCCAGTGACTTCTTCAACACCACGGGCCCGGTGCCCGTCGCCCTCACCCTCCTCTCCGTGTCCGGCGGGGTGCTGATCGGTGTGGTGCTGCGCCGCACGCTGGTGGCCATGGTCGTGACCCTCGGTTTCACCGTCGCCCTCCAGATGGTCTGGGGCCACTTCGCGATCTCGCTCGGCAACATCGTCACGGTCACCAGCAAGCCGGTCAGCCCCGGCACCGTGATCACCTTTCCGGAGGTGCCCCGCACCGCGTACCTGGCCGACACCTCGTACCTCACCGGCAGCGGAAAGCTGGTCGACTTGAACACGTGTGCGGATGCGCCGGCGGAGCAGGGGATTGAGCTGTGCATGAAGAAGGCGGACATCGTCGGCGCGTCGATGGATTACATCCCCATGTCGCAGATGAGCGGTATGCAGTGGTTCGGGGCGTCGATTCTGTTCGCCCTGACCGCCGGCGTCGTGGCGTTCCTCTTCTTCTGGGGTCGTAAGCGGCTCGTCTGAGTAGTCGTTCGCTCCCCCGCAGGGGGGCGCCCCCCTGCGGCTCCCGATATTCGGTGGCCAAACCCGTCCCGTGCCGTCACCATCCCCGCATGGTCTCGCATGAGCACGTCAGTGAACGAGCGGCAGCAGCGGCGACTCGGTGGACGCGGGCGACCGTCTATCCCGATATGTGGGTGGATCCGGACGACGACCCGCGCGAGAGCGAGGTCGAGGTCGTCGATGAGCGTGGGGCGTTGCTGGAGAACCTGCGGCACTATCGCCTCACCCTGGAGATGAAGTGCGCGGGGCTGGACGCGGAGCAGATGGCCCGGCGGTCCGCGCCGCCGTCCAGCATGTCGCTGCTCGGGCTGGTGCGGCATCTGGCCGAGGAGGAGCGGCACTTCCGGCGGGTGATGGCCGGGGAGGACGCGCCGAAGCTGTACCGCACCGACGAGGACCGGGACGGTGACTTCAACGGCGCGGTCGCGGACCCGGCGGTCGTGGCCGAGGCGTGGCGGCGGTGGCGGACCGAGGTGGAGCTCACCGACCGGTATCTGGCCGGTGTCACCGACCTCGCCACCCCGAACGCCGGGTACTCCGACCTCGGGGCCGAACCCGGTGGGCAGGTCCAGCTCCGCGACGTCCTGGTGGCGCAGATCGGGGAGTACGCGCGGCACTGCGGCCACGCCGACCTGCTGCGCGAGCTGATCGACGGCCGCGTCGGGCAATGACGATCCCGTGCCCCGTCCCGGCTGTCGCTCATTACCCCCCGGGTAATCGACCTGTCTTCCCATCACCGGCAGGATCGGTCACGTTCCCACGAAAACCGTCCGGAGTCCGGCCGTAGTCGCGAGGAGAGTGCCATGTCCGTCAACTCCAGCCCGGTGAAGCCGGCTTCCGTCGCCGAGTCCACCCGCGCCGTCGTGCAGGCGTTCCTCACCGCGCGGCTCGCCGGGGACACCGAGCGGCTCGTCGAGCTGTTCGCCGACGAGGTCGACTGGGTGCTCGCCGAGAACCCGGGTGTCCCGTGGATCCGGCCCCGGTCCACCGCCGCCGAATGCGCAGCGCAGTTCACGGAGTTGATGGAGCACACCGTGCCCGAGGACGCCCGGGCCTCCCTCGACGCCTTCCTCGTCGACGGCACCGACGCCGTGCTCACGGGGCACGTGTCGGGGACCGTACGGGCGACGGGGAAGTCGTTCGAAGGGCCGTTCGCGCTGCGCCTCACCGTCGAGGACGGCCGGATCACCCGGCACCACCTGTACGAGAACAGCCTGTCCATCGCCGAGGCCTGCACTCCGTGAGCGGTACGGCTGCTCAGTCCTGCCGGGCGGGACGCCAGTACTGCCGCTTCTCCTCGTCCCGTACGACCACGCCCAGCCGCAGCAGCTCGCGGCGCAGCTCCCGGGCGTCCTCGGCGTCGTCGTCGCTCTTGCGGGCCTCGGCGCGTGCCCTGAGGAGGGCGTCCGCGCCCTCGGGAAGCCCGGGGGTGCCGGGGACCCAGCGGCGGAACTGGGCGCGGTACGGGTCCTCCTCAGCCCAGCGGTAGCCGTGCTCGGTGAGGGTGTCGGCCAGGCGTGGCCAGGGCAGGCCGCAGTGCTCGCGGGCCAGTTCCATGCCGTCCGGGGCCACCGCCACGAGTTCCTTGCCGTCCCTGAACAGCACCCCGATCTCCTTGCGGGTGAACTCCTGCGTGGCGTCCCTGATGGTCAGGGCCAGGTGCGTGCCGGAGACGCGGACCGACAGCGCATCGTGCGCGGCGGCGAGGCCCAGCAGCAGGCCGCCGAGCGTGCCCACCGCGACCGTGCCGAGGGTGAGGGCGGGTTCCGGGATCGAGGTCAGCAGTTCGGCGGGGCCCTCAAGCGGTGCCCACGGCAGCTTCAGCAGCAAGCGGGCGAGGAGGGGGAGCAGCGCGCCGGCGGCGGCACCGCAGCCGACGCAGAAGAGCACGATGCCCCATGCCGACTCCGCGAGTTCCGTGGACTCCTCCGGCGGCGGAACAGGCCGCTTCCCCATGTGCACCTTCCTGGCTTCCTCCATGGGACGAGTCTCGGGAAGTGCCGTGCGTGCCGTCATCAGCCGTTGGTCTACGTCCCTGACGACTTTGGTCTCAGGGGTGCATGCGCGCTCCCTTCACCACCTTGTCCACCGCGTTCTTCGGGCCGTGGACCGCGAGGCCGACCAGATCCAGGTCCGCCGTCGGCACCGACCGTACGGCCGCGCGGTTGTCGCGGTCGTTGCCCGTGGAGAACAGGTCCGAGGTGAAGATCGCGCGGGGCAGGGAGCGGGACAGGGCGCGGGTGTGGGCCGTGGTCAGGGCTTCCTTCGTGGCCTCGAAGACCAGGACCGGCTGGCGGAACATCGGCAGGTAGGGCACGCCGTCCGCGTCCTCGTACGGCTCGCCGATCACCTCGGGGATCTGCGTACCCAGGCCGCTGACCAGGAATGACGTCACGTTGAGCCGCTGCCAGGGCTCCAGGTCGGCGCGCAGCAGTACGGCGATCTTCGTGTCGAAGCGGATCGGCTCCGGAGCCGGTTCGGGTTGCGTGTTCATGATGCGAGCGTGCCCGGCGCTCCTCGCCGGGGTCTTGTACGTTCTTTGCATGGCCTCCCAGTCCGCCCGGATCGTCTCCGCCTGGCGGCCCGCCGTCCCGGGCGTCGTCGAGGTCTTCCACGCCCGCTTCACGGAGTACGCGTACCCGATGCACGTCCACGACGCCTGGACGCTGCTGATCGTCGACACCGGCGCCGTCCGGTACGACCTCGACCGGCACGAGCACGGCACCCCGCACGACACCGTGTCGCTGCTGCCGCCCCACGTGCCGCACAACGGCTCCCCCGTCACCCCGGAGGGCTTCCGCAAGCGGGTGCTGTATCTCGACCGGACGTATCTCGGGGACGAACTCATCGGGGCCGCCGTCGACCGGCCGGACCTGCGCGATCCGCTGCTGCGGCGGCGCGTCGGGCAGTTGCACGGCGCGCTGGTGCGGCCGGGTGAGGAGCTGGAGGCCGAGAGCAGGCTGATGTTCGTCGGGGCGCGGTTGCGCGGGCACCTCCGGGGGGACCCCGTATCGCCTCGGCCCGCCGATCCCGTTCTCGCGCGGCGGCTGCGGGAATTGCTGGACGAGCGGGTCGTGGAGGGCGTCGGGCTCCGGGAGGCCGCCGGGCTGGTGGGAGCCCATCCCGCCCATCTCGTACGGGCGTTCAGCGCCGCTTACGGCATCGCCCCGCACCAGTACCTCACGTCGCTGCGCGTGGGCCGCGCCCGGCGGCTGCTGCTCGAAGGGCGCTCACCGGGAGAGGTGGCGGCCGAGACCGGGTTCTACGACCAGTCGCACCTCACCCGGCACTTCCGGAAGCTGGTGGGTGTGCCGCCCGGGCGTTACCGGGCGGGACGGCCTGGCAGTCGGGGCGTCGCGTGAGCCTGGCAGTCAGGCCCTAGCGGTCGGGGCGTTGCGTGAGGTGGGCGAACGCGTCCAGGTTGCGCGTCGACTCCCCGCGCGACACCCGCCACTCGTACTCCTTGCGGATCGCCGAGGCGAAGCCCAGTTCCAGGAGGGTGTTGAAGCTGCCGTCGGAGGCCTGAAGGACCTGGCCGAGCAGGCGGTCGATCTCGTCGGCGGTGACGGCGGACAGGGAGAGCCGGCCGGTGACGTAGACGTCGCCGTGCTGGTCGACGGCGTAACTCACGCCGTAGAGCTTGAGGTTGCGTTCCAGGAGCCAGCGGTGGACGCCCTGCTCGTTCTCGTCGGGGTGGCGGATGACGAAGGCGTTGAGCGAGAGTGAGTGGCGGCCGACGATCAGGGAGACCGTCGTCTTGAGTTTGCGGGTGCCGGGGAGCTGCGCCACGTAGGTGCCGGGCTGGGGGCTCTCCCACTCCAGGCCGGCGTCCTTCAGCACTCCCTCGACGACCTGTGCCGCTCGCTGTTCCAGATCGGTTTCACCCATGCGGCGAGCGTACGCGACGGCGGTGTGCCTGCATCGCGGCCGTGTAGACGTCCGCCGTGGCGGCGGCCGCGGTGTCCCAGCCGAAGGACTGCGCGTGGCGGGCGGCCTGCCCGCCGAGCCGGGGCGACAGCTCCGGATCGTCGGCGAAGTCGCGCAGCACACGCGCGTAGTCGGCGGGATCGTGCCCGCGGACGAGGAAGCCGGTGTGTCCGTCGCGCACGGCGACCGGCAGACCGCCGACGGATGCCGCCAGCACCGGGGTGCCCGCCGCCTGCGCCTCTATGGCGACCAGGCCGAACGACTCGCTGTAGGAGGGCATGACCAGGACGGAAGCCGCGCGGAACCAGTCCGCCAGCTGCTCCTGGCCGACCGGCGGGTGGAACCGTACGACGTCCGCGATGCCGAGGCGTGCGGCCAGCTTCTGGAGGCCCTCGGGCTTGGCGAGGCCGCTGCCGCTGGGACCGCCGACGACGGGGACGAGCATGCGCGAGCGCAGCTCGGGGCGCTCGTCGAGGAGGACGGCGACGGCTCGCAGCAGCACGTCGGGGGCCTTCAGGGGCTGGATGCGGCCCGCGAAGAGCGGGATCAGCGCGTCCCCCGGCAGGCCGAGACGGGCCCGGGCGGCGGCGCGGCCGTCGCCGGGCGAGAAGCGGCTGAGGTTCACGCCCGGGTGGACGACGGCGACCTTGTCGGTGTCGGCCGCATAGTGCCGTACCAGTTCGTCGGCCTCTTCTGTGGTGTTGGCGATGAGGCGGTCGGCGGCGGCGACGATCTGGGTCTCGCCGATGACGCGGGCGGCCGGTTCGGGGGTGTCGCCGTCGGCCAGGTTGGCGTTCTTGACCTTGGCCATGGTGTGCATGGCGTGCACGAGGGGGGCGCCCCAGCGCTGGGCGGCGAGCCAGCCGACGTGGCCGGAGAGCCAGTAGTGGGAGTGGACCAGGTCGTAGTGGCCGGGGCGGTGGCCGGCCCAGGCCTGCATCACGCCGTGCGTGAAGGCGCACAGCTGGGCGGGGAGGTCCTCCTTGTTGAGGCCCTCGTAGGGCCCGGCGTCGACGTGCCGGACGAGGACGCCGGGGGCGAGCTCGACGGTCGGCGGGAGGGCGGCCGAGGTCGCGCGCGTGAAGATCTCGACCTCGATGTTGATCGCGGCGAGGCGCTGCGCGAGCTCCACGATGTAGACGTTCATGCCGCCGGCGTCGCCGGTGCCCGGCTGGTGGAGCGGGGAGGTGTGCACGGAGAGCATGGCCACCCGGCGGGGCCTGCGGTGCAGCCGGAGGCGCGTGGGCGTGGACGCGGAGCGCCGCCCGAGCCTGCCGATGTACTGGCTCACGTGGCGTTCCTCCTCGCTACGGGCATGCCTGGGCAGGGCGCACGTGCCCTCCAGGGGCTGCAACACCGGAAGGTTGGGCTCCATTTCCGGATTCGCGACTTTTACCGAATCATTACCGACTCCCGCTCAACCGTTCGAGTGCGGAGGGCTCCCCCTGCGCCCGCCCCCGGGAGCGTGACAGGCAGGTGAACTGGATCGAAAATCGCAGATCACTGGAGCTGTCCCCACCATGAAAAGGCCGCGAAAGGGCTGACGTACCGGCACCGCGGACAACCGGGCGCCTCCCCCATCGGTCATCACCTGCGCAAGGACCGACAACTGCCCCACGGAGGTTATGCAATGCCCTCTCGCCTCGTCAGCCGCCGACTGTTACGCGCCTCATCGGTTCTGGCGCCCGTTCTCGGCATGGGTCTGGCCGTTCCGATCGCCCTGGCCGGCACGGCCGGTGCCGCGGAACCGACGGCCACCGCCGCGGTGAACGAGTACGGCTGGCAGCTCACCTATACGGCCGCCCCCGGGCAGGCCAACCGGGTGGCCGTCACCCAGTCGTTCACCAGCGACCGCGCACACTTCACCTATGTGATCGACGACGTCGTCCCGATCAGCGCCGGGAACGGTTGCAGCCACCCCGACAGCGCGGACGACACCAGGATCTCCTGCACGGTGGAGGCCCCCGAGAGCCAGTCCCCGCTCAACTCCATGGAGATGGACCTCGCCGACGGCGCCGACACCGCCTCCTTCGACAACGCCACCGACCAGGTCTTCTACTCCAACACGATCGAGCTGGGCGACGGCAACGACAAGTGGACCGGCGCCACCGGCGACCGAGTGGACGGCAGTTCCGTCCGGGGCGGGGCGGGCGACGACGTCATCAGGGCGGGCGCGCTGGGATACGCCGGCGGCGGTGACGGCGACGACACCCTCTACGCCGGCATCGACGGCGAGATCGTGGACGGCGGCGCGGGCGACGACGTCCTCCACGGCGGCGCGGGCGACCAGATCATGCGAGCCGACGACGGTGACGACACGGTCTACGGCGGGGCCGGCGACGACGAGATCCACGGCGGCAGGGGCAACGACATCCTGTACGGGCACAGCGGCGCCGACCGGATCTGGGGAAACAGCGGCGACGACGAGCTGTACGGCGGGCCCGGTGCGGACACGCTCTCCGGGGGCCCGGGCAGGAACATCGTCCGCCAGGACTGACGGCGACAGCATCGTCCGCCAGGACTGACGCTTCTCACCGTCCGGGGAACCGCGCGGGTTCCCCGGACGGCCGACCGATGAGTTTCCGCGTCCCACGGCGCCGGAAGGAGTGGTGACGACGAGCGAGAGGTGAGTGGTGCGCGATGCAGCTGGTGGTGCAGGAGTTCCTGTCGCTCGACGGTGTCTCGCAGGGGCCGGGCGCCCCGGACGAGGACACCAGCGACGGCTTCGAGCGGGGCGGCTGGTTCGTGCCGCACCTGGACGAGGAGTTCGAGCGGCTGGCCGGCAGCTGGCTCGGCGAGGCGGACGCGTTGCTGTTCGGGCGGCGTACGTACCAGAACTTCGCCCGGGACTGGCCCGCGATGACCGACCATCCCCTCGCCGGGATCATGAACGGCCTGCCCAAGTACGTCGCCTCCCGGAGCCTGACCACGGCCGAGTGGAACCCGACCACGATCCTGTCCGGTGACGTCCCCGCCCAGGTGGCGGAGCTGAAGCGGCAGCCCGGCCGGGAGCTCCAGATCCACGGCAGCGCCCGGCTCGCCCAGTCCCTGCTGGCCGCCGGGCTGATCGACACGCTGCGGCTCGTGATCGCCCCGGTCGTGGTCGGCCAGGGCCGCCGCCTCTTCCCGGACGGCGGCACACCGGCCGGGCTGCGGCTGGCCGACCACCGGACGACGCCGGGCGGCCTGTCGGTGCATGTGTTCGAGTCGGCGGGGGTTCCGGAGTTCGGGACGTACGGAGGTGGGAGCGGCGGGGCCGGGGCCTAGGAGGCCCTTCAGCCCGGGGGGCCGTTCAACCTCTGGGGGCCGCTTAACCTCGTACGCATGACATCCCGCGCAGCTCCCCGCCCGCTGGGAACGGTGACACGCGGGACGACCAACCCCAACCGCCTGCGCCGCATGGACCGCTGGATCGCGGCCACGCACGGCGCCGAGCTGCGCCGTGCCGCCGATCCCGTAGCCGTCGACCTCGGGTACGGCGCCGCTCCCTGGACGGCCGTCGAACTGCTGCACCGCCTCCGTACGGTCGCGCCACGCGCGCGCGTGGTGGGCGTCGAGATCGAGCCGGCCCGGGTCGCGGCGGCGCTGCCGTACGAGCGGACGGGGCTCGTCTTCCGGCACGGCGGTTTCGAGATCCCGATCCCGCAGCGGCCCCTGCTGGTCCGCGCGGCGAACGTGCTGCGGCAGTACGCGGAGGGCGAGGTCGAGGCCGTCTGGCACCGGCTGTGCGGGCGGCTCGCGCCGGCCGATCCGGCGACCGGGGCGCGCGGCGGGCTGCTGGTCGAGGGGACCTGCGACGAGATCGGGCGCCGGCACGTCTGGGTGGCGCTCGGCCCGGAGGGACCGCGCACGGTCACCTTCGCGACCCGGCTCGGCTCCCTGGAACGCCCCTCGGACCTGGCGGAGCGCCTGCCGAAGGCGCTCATCCACCGCAACGTCCCGGGCGAGCCGGTGCACGCCTTCCTGCGCGACTTCGACCGCGCCTGGGCCGCCGCCGCGCCCTACGCGTCCTACGGCGCCCGCCAGCGCTGGATACGGGCGGTACGGGACCTGACCACCGACTGGCCGGTGACGGACGGGCCGGTGCGGTGGCGGCAGGGCGAAGTGACGGTGCGGTGGGAGGCGTTGGCGCCGCGGGGCTGAAACCCCCTCGCCCGGTCCGGGCCCGGCCCCGGGCCCGCCGGGAACGATCTCTTTGAGTCGTTCGTCACACAGGCGGGGAAATCGTCATGCCGGGGGCATGTCGGGGAGGGGGCCGAGGGAAGTACTACCCCTGTCGCTTCGCGCGCCGACGTGGCAGCATCCCCAGGCGAACCGGACGTTACTGACGGTTAATCACTTTGGGGGATGAGGTATGGGAACGGGCAAGCGTGGCCTGATCGCGACGGCCGTGACGGTGGTCTGCGCGCTCACGGTGCTGGCGGCACCGGGCACGGCGTTCGCGAGCCCCGGTCCCGCACCCACCCCGAGCGCGGGCCCGGCCCTCGCGCCCGACAAGGACCTCGAGGCCGTACGCAAGAAACTCGACAAGCTCTACCGCGCCGCGGCCCGCGCCACCGACGAGTACAACGCCGCCGAGGAGAAGGCGGACAAGCAGTCCGCCGAGATCGTCAAGCTGGCCAAGAAGATCGTCAAGGGCCAGGAGAGGCTGGCGAAGCTGAAGGACCGCGCGGGCGCCGCGGCCGCCGCCCAGTACCGCGGTGGCGGACTGCCGCCCGAGGCCCATCTGATGCTGAGCGACGATCCGCAGGAGTTCCTCGACGGGGCGGGGCGGGTGCGCCAGGGCCAGCACGCGGCCAAGGGCCTGATCAGGGAACTGACCCGCACCCAGGAGGACTTGGAGCAGTACGCGCGGGACGCCTCCGCGCAGTGGAAGAAACTGGAGGCGGGCCGCAAGGCCAAGGCCGCCGCGCAGAAGGAGATCGAGAAGCAGATCGCGGAGGCGGAGAAGCTCGAATCCGAGCTCCGGAAGGAGGAGCAGGAGCGCCTCGCCGAGCTGGAGAAGGAGGCCGCCGGCAAGGCGCAGACCGCCTGGCTCGACTCCGGCATCCTCGACGAGATCAAGGGCAAGGCCTCCGAGCAGGGCAAGAAGGCCGTCGCGTACGCCACGGCCCAGATCGGCAAGCCCTACCAGTGGGGCGCCGAGGGCCCGAAGACCTACGACTGCTCCGGACTGACCTCACAGGCCTGGATTTCCGCCGGCCGCGGCATTCCGCGCACCTCGCAGGAGCAGTGGAAGCAGCTGCGGCACATCGACATCCAGGACATGCGGCCCGGCGACCTCATCATCTACTTCGACGACGCCAGCCATGTCGCGATGTACGTCGGCGACGGGGTGATCGTGCACGCGCCGCGGCCCGGGCGGACGGTGACCCTCGCGGGGGCCGGATCGATGCCCATCCTCGGGGTGGTACGACCGGACGCCGACGCCGGCACCGACTGAGCGGCGGTGACCTGGACGACGTGACCCAGCCCACCCCGAATCCGGCTCCAAACCGCACGCTGACGTGACGTTCGTCATCCCCACAGCATCCCGGCGGTGTCCAACTGGGGGGCATTTCGCGGCATATGACACTGGCCGATGGCGCAGCGGCGTGGCTCACACCATTCCAATGCGGCGCCGACACCCGCTATGGTCCCGGTCGGTGGGTCGAGGTCCCTCGCCCCCGCCATGCCCTCGGGGGGAGGGAAGGAACCCAAGACGATGCCCGTACCCATACCGCGGCAGAGAGCGATCCCGGCCGTGGAGAGTGGTCAGGCGCAGGCCGAGTCCCGGTGCGACGGCCCCGCCGAGCAGTCCGTCACGGACGCCTCGGCAGCGGCCCCGCGCACGCCGGACACCGCCGGGAACATCACGGACAAGGTGGAGAACAACACCGCCCACACCAACCTGACCCTGCTGCTGATCGAGGACGATCCGGCCGGTTCGCCGATCGTGCCCGACATGCTCGACCAGGCGGGCAAGCCGATCCGCGTCCGCACGGCCCGCAACCTCACGGAGGCCGGGCGGCTGCTGACCGACGACGTCCACTGCATCCTGCTGGACCTCGCGCTGCCGGCGCCGGGCCGCAGCGACGCCGACGACGAGCTCGCCGTGCTCAAGCACGTGCTGGAGCTCGCACCCCGGCATGCCGTCCTGGCGCTGACCGCCTCGGGTGACGCCGAGCGCGGCGCGGAGGCGGTGCGCGTGGGCGCCCAGGACTATCTCTTCCGCGACGAGCTGGACGGCCGGCTGCTGAGCCGGGCGATCCGCTACGCGGTGGAGCGCAAGCGCTCCGAGTCGGCCGAGCGCCGGCTCGCCGAGGGCCGGCTGCGCGCCCAGGAGAACCGCCGCCTGGAGCGCGGTCTGCTGCCGACCCCGCTGCTGGACGGCTCCCCGCTCCGGTTCGCCGCCCGCTACCGCCCGGGTCGCTCGCGCGCCCTGCTCGGCGGCGACTTCTACGACGTCGTGCGCACGCCGGACGGCACCGTGCACGCCATGATCGGTGACGTCTGCGGTCACGGCCCGGACGAGGCCGCCCTGGGCGTGGAGCTGCGGATCGCGTGGCGCGCGCTGACGCTGGCGGGCCTGTGCGGCGACCAGCTGCTGGGCACGCTCCAGCAGGTGCTGGAGCACGAGCGGGCCGACGACGAGATCTTCGCGACCCTGTGCACGGTGGACATCGCCCCGGACGGCCGCCGCGCCGGCCTGTGCCTGGCGGGCCACCCGTCGCCGCTGCTGGCCCGCCCGGGCAAGCCGGCCCGCCTGCTGCCGTACGACAACAACGGGCCGGCCCTCGGGCTGCTGCCGGGTGCCCGCTGGCCGCGGATGCAGGTGGAGCTGGGCGCCGAGTGGAGCCTGATGCTCTACACCGACGGCCTGATCGAGGGCCGCGTCGGCGAGGGCCGGGAGCGGCTCGGCCAGGAGGGCATGACGGAGATGGTGCGCCGCCAGTTCGCCGAGGGGCTGCGGGGCGAGGAGCTGCTGCGGGCGGCGGTGAACGAGGTGCGCGCCCTCAACGGTGGCGAGCTGACGGACGACGTGGCGGTACTGCTGCTGGACCGGGTGCCGTAGCCCCGGCTCCGGGGCCGGGTGACAGGTGCCGAAGCCCCGGACCCGGGACCGGGTACAGCTGCCGTACCCCCGGGCCCCGGGCTCCGGTGCTGCCGGGGTCTTACCGGCCGCCGTTCCAGGGGCCGTACGGACCGTCGCTGCTGGAGCCGCGCCGGCTGCGGCCGCCGCCGGGGAGCGCGCGGATGGCGGGGCGCACGTCGACCATGTACACGATCGTCGCGATGAGGCCGATGATCGGGAGGAACGACAGGATCGGGAAGAGCAGGTTCACCACGAAGGCCAGCCCGAGGATGATCAGCCAGAACGGCTTGGTCTTCTTGTCGGCCGCTCGGTAGGCGTCCTCCCGCCGCACGGCGGCGTCGAACAACGCGAAGCCGCTGAAAATGATCAGGGCAATGCTCAGAAGCCACATGAACCCTGCGAAGCCCTGCATCAGCACTACGTCCACCACCTGACTCGGCTCGTCCCTACGCGGTCACCGTACCCGTACAACGGGCCGGACACCCCCAGGGTGCCCGGCCCGTGTGGTCGCTCTGCGCCCTCCGCCGTCCTACTTGGCCGGCGGGGTGGTCTTCTTGGCGGTGGTCTTGCGCGCCGGGGCCTTCTTGGCGGGAGCCTTCTGCGCCGGGGCGGCCGTGGCGGCGGGCTTCGCCGGCTCCTCCTTGACCTTGACCGGCTCGGCCTTCGGCTCGACGGCCACGGCCAGCTCCTCGACGCCCTCGGCGACGTCCTCGATGCCCTCGGCGGCCTCGCCGCGCCAGGTGCGCACGGCCTGCTCGCCGTGCTCGGCGACCTTCTCGTAGGTCTCCCGCGCCTTGACGGCGTACTCGGCGGCCACGCCGACGCCGCGCAGCGCGAAGTCCTGGGCGGTCTCGCCGACCTTCTTCAGGTCCGCGTCGATCGTGCTGCCGAGCTTCTTGATGTCGACGTCGATGGAGCCGATGAACTCCGTGACCTTGTTCTGGAGGATCTGCTGCGTCTCCTTGACGCGGGCGGAGGCCTCCTTGGCCCGGGCGGAGGCCTTCTCCTGGACGGCCTTGGTGTCGGTGTTGCGTACGGCGTCGAACCGCGCGGGGGCCTCGGAGCGCAGCTGCTCCACCAGGGCCGGCACCTTCTTGGCCTGCTGAAGGGCGAGGTCGGCGGTGCCTGCGGCGAAGTAGAGCGGCGTCGGGTCGCTGAGGGTCTTGCGCAGGTCGTCGGTGATGGCCATGGTGATGGTCCTCCCGGATTCTGTTTCGCTTGAGGGTTCGGCTGAGGGTCGTGTGATCCGCAGCGGTACGGCCGGTGCCCTGGTCCGGCTCAGCCGGCCGTCTGCTGCGGGTCGGTGTCACTGCCGCCGGTGGTCTTGCGGGCCCGGCGGGCGGCGGACGTACCGCCGGTGTTCTTGCGAGTACGGCGGGCGGGCGACGGTGACGTACCGCCGTCGTCCTTGCGGGTGCGGCGGGTCGCCGACGGTGACGCGGACGTACCGCCGTCGCTGCCGTCGCTGTCGCGGGGACGGCGAACGGCGGGCCGGCCGCCGTCGGCCGTGCGGGTCGGTCGTATCCCGGTGCCGCCGTCCGGGGCGTCCCCGTCTCCGTCCACCTCGTCCTCGGCGACCACGAGGTCGACGACCGCGGAGCCGTCGCCGGTCCCGAACCCGTTCTCCTTGCGGAAGGACTCGTAGATCTGCAACAGCACCTGCTTCTGCCGCTCGTTCAGCGTCGGGTCCGCGAGGAGGACGGCACGCGTCTCGACCTCGTCCAGGTCCCGCTCGGCGTCGAGGATGCCGGCCCGGACGTACAGCGTCTCGGCGGAGATCCGCAGGGCCTTGGCGACCTGCTGCAACACCTCCGCGCTCGGCTTGCGCAGCCCGCGCTCGATCTGGCTCAGATACGGATTGGACACCCCGGCGGCGTCGGCGAGCTGCCGCAGCGACAGCTGCGCGTTGCGCCGCTGTTCGCGCAGGTAGTCACCGAGATTGCCGACGTTGAGCGATGCCATGGCTCCACAGTGCCGCACCCCGCTAACTATTGCAAGCACCCGCTTGCAAAAGTGCGCCACGCCACCCTGAGGAGCCCGGATCCGCAGGTGTTCGACGCCCCGCTCTGGCCCACAAGGCGGGCACGTCAGCCTCCGACGATGCAGAAGGGGTGCCCCGCCGGATCCGTGAGCACGCGCCACCTGCTCTCGTTCGGCTGCCGCTCCGGCCTGCCCGCCCCCAGCTCCAGCAGCCGGGCCTCGGCCTCCTCCAGGTCCGCGACCCTGAAGCAGCAGTGCAGTTGCTGGGGCACGTCCTGGCCGGGCCAGCCGGGGGCCCGGTAGCCGTCGACCCGCTGAAAGCCGAGGGAGAGTCCGTCCCCACCGCCCAGAGAGGCGAAGTCGGCGTTCGACCTCGGGTGCGGTTCGAGGCCGGTGGCGGCCTGGTAGAACGCCGCCAGGGCGAGCGGATCAGGACAGTCCAGGGTTATCGCGCTCAACGTCATCCGTACGGACATGCCGCCTCCAGGCCGGTCATCGGGTGGACCCTCTCGCGATCACCCTAGAAGCGGCCGGAAAGTGACCGGACCTCGAAAACGGTTCGACGAGCCGGGCCCCGCGCGGCCATGATCTGCGCTCGTGACGACTTCACGGCAGTTGCCGGTCCGGGCCGCCGCCCGTAACAACGCCGAGTGGTGTGCGGCGATGTGCCGGGCGCACGGGGTGGCGGGTGAGTTCGGGGGCGAGGCGTGGGCCGCCGCGGGGCGGGCACCGGTCCACTACCCCGACGCGGTGACGCTGGAGCCGGGCGCCGACCCGGACGCGCTCGTGGCACGCGTCGACATGGGCTCGCCCGGCGCCGCGGTCAAGGACAGCTTCGCCGACCTCGATCTGACGGGGGCCGGTTTCCTGGTGCTCTTCGAGGCCCAGTGGATCCACCGTCCGGCCGGTACGGCCGCGCCCGCCCGCGCTCCCGGGCCGACGGATCTCGCGTGGGACGTGGTGGGCGATCCCGGCACACTGCGCGCCTGGGCGCTGGCCTGGGACGGCGGCGCCGGGCACGCGGGCCTCTTCCCGGACGGGCTGCTCGCCGACCCGGAGACCTCCGTGATCGCGGGACGGTCCGGTGACGGGCGAGTCGTGGCCGGAGCGGTGGCCTGCCGCAGCGCGCACGTCGTCGGCGTCTCCAACGTCTTCGGGCGGGACGGCGGGCCAGACGCGGCCTGGCCGGTCGTGCTGCACGCGCTCGACCGGCTCTTCCCCGGCCTGCCCGTGGTCGGTTACGAGAGCGGCGACGACCTGGAGACCGCCGTCCGGTACGGCTTCGAGCCGGTCGGTCCGCTGCGGGTGTGGCTGCACGGCGGGTAGCGGCGGGGCCCCGTCTCCCGTTAGTGCGGCTTGTACGCCAGAAACGTGCCGGTCCGCCGCTTGATCCCCTCCTCCGGCTCCTGCACCACCCGCGTCGTGACGACCAGCCCGGCCCGGTGGAGCAGTTCGGCGATGCGGTCCGGCGGCAGCAGGTACGACTCGTAGGACACCGGGTGGTCGCCGTAGGCGTGCGACGGGCGCAGGTGCTCGCCGCTGCCCACCGGGCCGGCCAGCATCAGCCGCCCGCCGGGCGCGAGGGTGCGGTGGAACTCGGCGAACACGGTCGGCAGCCACTGCGGCGGGGTGTGGTGGGTGGAGAAGTACGCCAGGATGCCGCCGAGTTCGCCGCTGCCGGTCTCCAGCGCGGTCATCGAGCCGACGGTGAAGCGGAGATCCGGGTACGCCGCCCGGGCCAGTCGGACCATCTCCGGCGACACGTCCACGCCGAACACCAAGACTCCCAGGGCGGCCAGATGTGCCGTCACCTTGCCCGGGCCGCAGCCCAGGTCGGCCACCGGCCCGGGGTGCGGCGGCCGTACCAGCTCGGCGAAGGCGGCCAGCATCGCGCGCGACACCGGGTCCAGCTCGGCCGGCTGCTTGACGAGTCGGGCGTAGTCGGCGGCGACGGTGTCGTAGGACTCTCGGACGGCGGCGAGGTGGGAGGGCTCGGTCATGCCGTGAAGGTAGACGACCGTGCTGACAGGGCCGGGCCGTCACGCCGGGCGAGTACTGCCGGCACCCCGCCCGTACTCCGACGCCAGTACGCCGCTTTACTCCCGCCGTGAGACGCTTCCGCCACCTCCCGCCCGGCACGGTGGCAGCGTGAAGCCGAAGCAGAAGCCGCACCCGATTCCGAAACTCGGCCGCCCGGCGCGCCGGGCCGTCCTCGTCGTCCACGTCATCGCCTCCGCGAGCTGGCTCGGGCTCACGCTCGGGCTGCTCGCGCTCGGCGCCACCGCGGCCACCACCGGGTCCGCCGTGACCGTGGAGGCGTCCGTCCGGGCCATGAAGCTCTTCGCCGACCGGCTCCTGCTCCCCGTCGCGTTCCTCACGCTGCTCAGCGGCCTGGTGCTGTCCCTGGGCACGCCGTGGGGACTCGCCCGGTACCGATGGGTCTGCACGAAGTTCTGGCTGACCCTCGCCACGACCACCGCCACGGTGTTCGCCCTGCGCCCCGGGGTGAACTCCGCGGTCACCGCCGTCGCCGCGGGCGGGCCCCTGCCCGATGCCGGTGACGTCCTGTTCGGGCCGGTCGTCTCGCTGTCCGCCTACGTCTTCATGACGGTGATCTCCGTGCTGAAGCCCTGGGGCCTGACCAGGCGGGGCAGGAGGCTGCGGGCACCCGCCCGGCGTGCCCTCCAGGACGCCTAAGTCGGCAACCGATTTGCCTAATGCTTTTAGGCAGATGCACACTTCTTTCTGGCAGAAGGGAGTGGCCGTATGGCACGCGCAGGACTGACACCGGAACGCCTGACCCGGGCAGGTGCCGAGCTGGCCGACGAGGTCGGCTTCGAGCAGGTGACCGTCTCGGCCCTCGCCCGCCGGTTCGACGTCAAGGTCGCGAGCCTGTACTCGCACGTGAAGAACTCCCAGGACCTCAGGACCCGGATCGCCCTGCTCGCGCTCACGGAACTCGCCGACCGGGCCGCCGACGCCCTGGCGGGACGGGCCGGCAAGGAAGCCCTGGCCGCCCTCGCGAACGTCTACCGCGACTACGCCCGGGAGCACCCCGGCCGTTACGCCGCCGCCCAACTGCGACTCGACCCGCAGACGGCGGCGGCGAGCGCCGGCGTCCGGCACGCGCAGATGACCCGGGCGCTGCTGCGCGGCTACGACCTGACGGAACCGGACCAGACCCACGCGGTCCGGCTGCTGGGCAGCGTCTTCCACGGGTACGTCAGCCTGGAGATGGGCGGCGGGTTCAGCCACAGCGCCCCCGACACCGACGTCACCTGGGCCCGGATCCTCGACGCCCTCGACACGCTGCTGCGCAACTGGCCCGAACCCCCCACCGACTCCCGAGGCTGACACCCATGCACACCGAGCACGACTGGATCACCACCCCCCTCACGGCGGACCTGCTGCGCGGCGCCCTCGACGTGGAGCGCACCGAGCACGGGCTGCTCCCGCACCGGCTGCCCGCCCGGGCCCGCGCCCAGAACACCAACGCCCAGCTGGCCATGGCCGAGGCCCAGCCCTCGGGCGTACGGCTGGCGTTCCGTACCGCCGCGACCGCCGTCGAACTGGACACGCTGCGCACCAAGCGCGACTACGCCGGCTTCCCGCCCCGCCCGGACGGCCTGTACGACCTGCTCGTCGACGGCCGCCCGGCCGGCCAGGCCCCCGGGACCGGCGGCAACGTCCTCACGATCGACATGGCCACCTGGGACGGTGAGGTCACGGCGGGCCCGGTCGGTACGGTCCGCTTCACCGGCCTGCCCGCGCGCGAGAAGGACGTCGAGATCTGGCTGCCGCACAACGAGACCACCGAGCTCGTCGCCCTGCGCACCGACGCGCCCGTGCAGCCCGTGCCGGACCGGGGCCGCAAGGTGTGGCTGCACCACGGCAGTTCGATCAGCCACGGCTCCGACGCCGCGAGCCCCACCGCCATCTGGCCCGCGATCGCCGCGTCGCTCGGCGGTGTGGAACTGGTCAACCTCGGTCTGGGCGGCAGCGCGATGCTCGACCCGTTCACCGCGCGCGCCATGCGGGACACCCCGGCCGACCTGATCAGCGTGAAGATCGGCATCAACATCGTCAACGCGGACGCGATGCGGCTGCGCGCGTTCGGGCCGGCCGTGCACGGCTTCCTCGACACGATCCGCGACGGGCACCCCGACGCCCCGCTGCTGGTCGTCTCCTCCATCCACTGCGCCATCCACGAGGCCACGCCCGGGCCCACGGCCCCCGACCTCGGCGCGCTCGGTGAGGGCCGGCTGCGGTTCTCCGCGATGGGCGACCCGGCGGAGGTGCCCGCCGGGAAACTGACGCTCGGCGTCATCCGCGAGGAACTGTCCCGCATCGTCCGGCAGCGCGCCGCCGACGACCCGAACATCCACTACCTCGACGGCCTCGACCTCTACGGCGCGTCCGACGCGGCCGGACTCCCCCTCCCCGACGAGGTCCACCCGGACGCCGCCACCCACCGCCACATCGGCGAACGCTTCCACGAACTGGCCTTCACCGGGAACGGCCCCTTCGCCCCGGCCTCATGACCACGTGACCTCCCGCGCGGGCGTCCACAGCCTGGGGACACCGTGGGGACGCCGTCGCGACTCCCGGGCCTGACAGACAGGTCAGAACGGCAACGGCCTCCCCCGTACCACCTCCAGACGTGACACCGCCCGGGTCAGCACCACGTACAGCCGGTGCAGCCCGCGTTCCTCCGCCTCGGCGATCGTCGCCGGCTCGACGGCCACGACGTGGTCGTACTCCAGGCCCTTGACGACGCTCGCCGGTACCAGGGACACCCGTGCGCCGAGTTCCTCCGGGCCCGCCGCGTCGATGCCGGCCGCGTCCAGGGCCGCCCGGATCCGGGGCACGTCCGCGTCCGCCGGGACGACCCCGACCGAGCCCTCCCGCCCGAGTGCGTCCCGGACGGCCTCCACGACCGCGCCGGGCACACCGTCCGGGTCCGTCTCGCGCATCCGCAACTCCCCGTCCCCGCGCAGCGACCGGGTGGCCGGTACGTCCACGTCCAGCCGCTCCAGCAGCCGGTTGGCGAGGCCGACGACCGCCCGCGGCACACGGAAGCCCGTGGTCAGCTCGACCACGGGCGCGTCCGATTTCCCCAGGTGCGCCAGGACGGTCGGCCACGAGCGGGCCGCCCACGGTGTCGTGCCCTGCGCCAGGTCGCCCAGGACCGTCAGCGAGCCGAAGCGGGCCCGGCGGGCGATGGCCCGGCACTCCATCGGGGACAGGTCCTGTGCCTCGTCCACGACGACGTGCCCGTATCCCTCCGGGTGCTCGATCAGCCCGGCGACCTCGTCGAGGAGCACCAGGTCGGCGGCCGACCAGCGCGCCGACTTCCACGTCCGGGGCGGCTTCCGCCACAGCAGCGCCCGCTGCTCGCCGGGGTCCAGCAGCCCGTCGGCGGCCTCCGCCAGCGCCCCGGGATCGCCGAGCAGTCCGGCCACGACCTCCTCGGGCCGCACCCGGGGCCAGACGGCGTCGACGTACGCGGACAACGGCCGCGCCCGCTCGACCCGGCGCACCCAGGCGTTGGACTGCGGCCCGGCCCGCCGCTCGGCCTGCTCGCGCACCGAGCGCACGATCCGCGACCGCACCCGCTCGCGCCCGACCCCGTACGGCGGTTCCTCCTCCCGCACCCGGGCCACGATCCGCGCCAGCTCCGCCGCCGGCACCCGCCACCGGTACGCCCCGTCGGGCACCGCGAGCGCCTCGCCACCACCGCCGTCGGCGCGCACGCGCGCGTACAGCGCCCTCCGCAGCACCTCGGCCATCCGGGCGTCGTGCTTGACGACGGCCGCCGCCGGCTCGTCATGGCCCCTGACCGGATGCCGTGCGATCTCCTCGGCCGGCGTCGACTGCCGCACACCGGTCTCGCCGAGGGACGGCAGGACCTCCGCGATGTACGACAGGAAGGTGCGGTTGGGCCCGAGGATCAGCAGACCGCCGCGCCGGATGCGCTGCGGGTGTGTGTAGAGCAGGTACGCGGCCCGGTGCAGCCCGACGGCGGTCTTGCCGGTGCCGGGCGCCCCCTGCACGCACAACGACACCGCCAGGTCCCCGCGTACGAGGTCGTCCTGCTCGGGCTGGATCGTCGCGGCGATGTCCCGCATGGGCCCGACGCGAGGCCGTTCGATCTCCCGGGCGACGATCTCACTGGTCCGCGCCTCGCCCTGCCCCAGGTGCTCGTCCTCCAGGCCGGTGAGGTCGCCGGAGTCGCCCCGGCTGCCGGGCGCCCACCCGAACCGCCGGCGCACGGCGACGCCCTGCGGGTCCCGGGCCGAGGCCTGGTAGAAGGCGCGCGAGACGGGCGCACGCCAGTCGACGACGAGGGGCGGTTCGGCGGGATGCTCGGAGATCCGCAGCCGCCCGATGTGCAACTCACCCTGCTCCCCCTGAAGCGCCCCGAAGAACAAGGGCCCCTCGGGCAGCTCACGCAACGCCTTCGCCCTGCTGCGCAGCTGGTATCCGAGGACTTCGGCGTCGGCACCGGACGCGGAGACGTCCTCGCCGACGACGACCTGTTCACCGGCGCCCTGGACCATCGCGGCGAGGGCGTCCCGGCAGCGCTCGTGGTGGGCGCGTTCCCGGTCGAGGAGGTACTGAAGGGCAGGCTCGGTCGACGTCATTCCACCGAGCGTACCGAAAGAACGTAACCGAGTTAAATTTATTACTCAGTATCACTACTGGGCCGGTCCACCCGGACGCGCGGCGGCAGCCCCGCCGCCAGCCACCCGAACGCCCGCTCAGCCGCCGCCACCGCGTCCGCCCGTACGTCCGCCACCCGCTCCCCCGCCGCGATCCGCCGCCAGTTCTCCATCGCGAGGATCCGCTGTACGGCCATGATCTGCCCGGCCGCGAGCCGCGCGTCGAGATCACCCCCGAGCACCTCGGCGAGCGCGGCCTCGGACCGCTCCTGATGCGTGTGCGCCCGGGCCACCAGGGAGGGGGTCCCGTAGAGCAGCCGGTGGAAGGCGAGCACCCGGGGATCGTCGTTGAGCCCGGTCACGGGATCGCACCGCTCCAGCCCCTCCAGAAAGTGCCGCCGCAACGCCGCCACGGGCTCCCCCTCGGCCTCCGTCACGACCCGCGCGGCCTCGCCCTCGTGGTCGGCGATCCGGTGCAGCACCAGATCCTCCTTCGCCGGGAAGTACCGGAACAGCGTCGGCTTGGAGATCTCGGCCGCCGCCGCCACCTCGGCGACGGACACCGCGTCGAACCCCTTCTCCAGAAAGAGCCCGATCGCGATGTCCGACACGACCTGGTACATCCGCTGCTTCTTGCGCTCCCGCAGCCCGATCTCACTCATGCGGCGAGCCTACGCAGTACCGCGGGGCGGGGTTCCCGTCAGGAACCGTGCCAGCGGATCAGCGCGGCCATGATCTGCGAACGGCTCGGCACCTGCGCCAGTCCGAGCGGCTGCGCGGCGGCGGTGAGGATCTTCTGGAGCTTGCCGGCGGCCACGGGCAGGGCCACCCAGTTGAACGCGGCGTCCTCGCGCAGGGACAGCGACACCCGGATGACGTCGGTGAAGACCGACTGCGCCCGCTTGAAGTCGAGGATCAGCGGCAGGTCCCGCTCCCACCCGGACGAGCTGCCCGGCCGGATCCTCTCGACCAGGTCGCACCATTCACGGACCATACGGCTCTCCTGATCGGCCGGATAGCGCATCAGGTAGAGGTGGGTGGCCAGGTCGTAGAGCGGATCGCCCAGCATCGCCAGCTCCCAGTCGATGACCCAGAGCCGGCCCTCCGGGTCGAGGACGAGGTTCTCCCGGTGCAGATCCGCGTGCAGGAGACAGAACGGGCGCTCCTGGAGCCCCAGCACGTGCTTCCTCAGGAGGGTGAACGATTCGTCCGAGATACCGAGCGCGCGGAACAGGCCGGCGAACGCCGTGTGGTTCTTCCGGTAGACCTGCTCCTCGACGAAGACGATCAGACGTTCCAGAAAGCCGTCGCTGTCCCCGTCCTCGGCGCGGTCCCGGTCCTCACAGCGCCGCTGCACACTCAGCATGCCCGGCGTGACCCGCACCATCTCCCGGAAGAGGTCGACGATCTGGTCGAACACCGCGTCGGGAACGCGCCGCCCCGGCCGCCGCTGCTCACCGAGCGTCCGCCCCTCGATGAAGTCCTGGAAGCCCATACCGGCGACATCGACGATGCCGGGGACGCGACTGATGTGCTCCTGGAGGGCGCGCAGCAGCGCCTCCTCCGACTTGAAGCACCTCCGGTCGAACCACAGGATCTCGGAGCGCGGCTCGCGGACCTTGACGGTTCGTGTCCCGCCGGGCAACGCGAGGACGTAGGTCTCGTGGTGGTACCCCTTGAGCGGCCCCTTGACCAGGTTCGGGTCGCCACTCATCTCGACTGCTCGCTGCCGAGCACCGGAGACCGATGGGGGTGTCATTGGGTGGTTCAGCCTGCCCCGGTGGTGCGGATGGTGTAAGGGGGAAGGCACGTTACTCCACCGGACACCGTCATCAGGGGAGAACCCGGCTATCGAGCCGAACTCACCCCCTCTCAGGTGAACCGGCGCTACTGGCCGCGCAGCAACGCCAGTACGGGCTCCAGGGACTCGATCACCGCGTCCGCTCCCGATTCCCTCAGGAGCTTGGCCTTGCGGGGGTTGCTCGCGTACCCGAGGAACGGCACCCCGGCCCGGGCGGCGGCCTCGCGGTCCGAGGGCGTGTCGCCGATCATCAGGGCGTCGGCCGGGGCGGCGCCCATGGCGTTCAGCGCCCGGTTGAGGCAGTGGGGGTCCGGCTTCAGGAGGTGGAGCTCCTGGGTGCGGCCGTACAGGTGGGGGGCGAAACAGCCGACGAGGCCCCGGGTTTCGAGGTACTTGCGCACCACCCGCGGGGAGTTGTTGGTGGTGATCGCGAGGCCGGAGCCCACCGCCGACCAGGTGCGTATCAGCGGATCCGCGTACGGGGTCGGCATCGCCGAGGACGCGGCCCTCAGCTCCTCCTGGGTGAGACGTTCCTCCAGCTCCGCGACGAGGTCGCTGCCGGGGTGCCTGCGGTCCACGGCGCGCAGGACGACCTGCGGGTCGAGCGACTCGCGTTCCGTCTCGGTCAGCAGACCGTGCAGACCCCGGCTCTCCAGCCAGGACACCAGGTCGCTCGCCACCCGGTCCGCCGAGTGACCGGCGAACAGCCGGCAGATGGGCCCGTCGAAGTCCCACAGCACGACACGGGCGCTTTTGATCAGAGTCGGAAGGTGGTGCTGATCGTTCTCGTTCTCGACTGTCGCCGAACCAGTCTGTGTCGTATCAGAAGTCACTAGGAGAGTGTCAGGTCCGTGGTGATGGTTTCCCAGAGGGCGTCGAACCACTTCTGGGATTCCTGCACGAACGCCGCGTCCCGCAGGCCCGCCCGCTTCACGAAGGAGAAGAGGAGCGACTGGGAGCCGAGGACGTCGTACATGTCCAGCGTCTGGCTGCCCCACTCCTCCGCGCGCCTGGTCAGCATGTAGTAGCCGATCAGCGCCTCCTCCCCGTTGAGCAGGTACAGCTTCACGGGCGGGGTGAAGGGCAGCGCGCGGAACGTGACGTGCACGTCGATGCCGTGCGTGGAGCGCAGGGCCAGCAGGTT
Organism: Streptomyces sp. SID5464; assembly: GCF_009862985.1. Classification (NCBI taxonomy): domain Bacteria; kingdom Bacillati; phylum Actinomycetota; class Actinomycetes; order Kitasatosporales; family Streptomycetaceae; genus Streptomyces; species Streptomyces sp. SID5464. The sequence continues at coordinate 447,578 of NZ_WWIQ01000010.1, forward strand.
GTGCTGGAGGACCTGCCCCTGCGCGTTGCGCATCGCCAGCCACCGCGTGTGGACCGGGTTGTCGTCGCCGTGCGCCTCCACGGGGACGGGGAAGGCCAGTTCGATGTCCCGGGACGGGACCAGGATGCGGACGTCGATCGACTCGGGGCGGATCCGGCCTTCGTGGATCAGGCGGAGCGGCTCGCCGATGGCGACCATCAGGGTCTCCGCGGTGTGGCAGACGACGTCGACGCGGACCCGGCGGGCCGAGAACGCCTCGGTGAGCCGCGGCGCCAGGCCCACCATCGTCGGCTGGGGCTCGCCGCGGGCCGGAACGGGTGCGGCGATCCGCGGCGGGCTGCCCTTGCTGACGTCGGCGAGAAGGCCGTCCTCCTGGAGTGCCCGCAGGGCCTGGCGGACGGCGCCGCGCTCCACGCCGAACTCCTCCGCCAGTTCGGCCTGGGTGGGCAGGCGGTCGCCCGGCTTGAGGTCACCGGCGCGGATACGTTCCCGCAGGATGTCGGCGATCTTCTGGGGCGAGAGCCTGCTGCTGCCGTTCACTGCCACGTTCTCCGCCATGTTGTCCTGGGTCACGACCAAACGCTACAACTCTGATCCATCTGACGGGAGTTGTTTGAAAGTTGTTTATTGCTAGTAGCCAAGCGGGGACAACTTAATCAGAGTTGGTTGCCAACTCACCTGAGTTGGCGGAAGTTTTGCTTCCGAAGGGGGAACTCAGATGCCCGCCCTCGCTCTCCTCTCCGCCGCCTTCGTCGTCGCCTTCGAACAGCTCGTCCAGTGGAAGTACGGTCCGGCCGGAATCGTCGGGCTGATCCTTCTCACCGTGGGCATCAAGGCCAAGAGCCCGGCCGTCAGCTCGGCGGGAGCGGTCGTGCTCGCGCTGCTGATGACGGGGCCCGCCCGCTGAGTCAGCTCGTGAGCACCAGTTCCGAACTGATCGTCTCCCACAGCGCGTTGAACCACAGGTGCGACTGCTCGACGAACGTCGTGTCGCGCAGGCCGGGGCCCTGCTGGAAGGAGAACAGCATCGACTGGGTGCCTTGGGCGTCGTACATCTCCAGGTGCTCGTGGTCGATCTCGGCCTCCCGGCGCATCAGCGTGTAGTACGCGAACAGCGCCTCGGTGTTGTTGAGCAGGTACAGCTTCACCGGTGGGGTGAAGGGCAGCGCGCGGAACGTGACGTGCACGTCGATGCCGTGCGTGGAGCGCAGGGCCAGCAGGTTGTGCTGGAGGACCTGCCCCTGGGCGTTGCGCATCGCCAGCCACCGCTCGTGCACCCAGTCGTCGCCGCACCCCTCGACCGGCACCGGGAAGGCGAGGTCGATGTCCCGGCTCGGCAGCAGGACCCGGACGTCGACCTTGGCCGGTTTCAGCCGTCCGGCGTGGATCTGCCGCAGCGGCTCGCCGATGGCGAGCGTGAGGGAGATGGAGGTCAGGCACACGGCGTCGATCTCGACGTGCTCCGCGGCGAAGGCCTCGGCGATCCGGGGTGCGAGGGCCACAGTGGTGGGCAGGGGCGGGGCTTCCGGGCCGGTCAGCGCCCTGGCGGGGTCGGGGGCGACGGTCGCCGGGCTGCCCTTGGACACGTTGGTGAGCAGCCGCTCGGACTGGAGGATGCGCAGGGCCTGGCGTACGGCACCGCGCTCGACACCGAACTCGTGGGCCAGTTGGGCCTGGGTGGGCATGCGTTCGCCCGGCCGCAGTGCTCCTGACCTGATCCGGGCGCGCAGTTCGTCGGCCACCTCGCGATGTGTTCTCTGTGGCCGCTGCGACCTCTTCCGTCCATTGACGGAGGCGTGTTCCGGGTCCACAACCAAACAGTACAACTTCCCGCCATCTTTCGGCAGTTCAGCACCAGGTGGTTATGAGCCGCTTCCAAGCGGAGATAAGTACAGTGAAGTTGGTCGCCAACTTGGGTGACATGGTCAGGCCTTCAAGGGGTTGGCCATCCATCATGGGGCTCCCTTCCGGAGGGGAGCCGGGAGCCCCGACAGCTCGCTACGGATGCGGGATCCCAGTCGTCGGCGGAAGGAGGGCGGCTCAGAACATGTCCGGGCACCAAGGCCGCCTGGACGTGCGCAGCAGGGCGTCGGCCTTCCGGGCGGCGCCCGCTCGTTCTTCCTGGACCCGGCCCAGCGCCGCCAGCCGCACCGCCGACTCGTCACCGAGCCACAGCGCCGCCAACTCGCCCAGTCCGAGAGTCAGTTCCGCGCTCTCGGTGGTCGGCGTGCAGGACGCCCCGGCGGCCGAGGCCTCCAGCCGGTAGCGCCCCCCGGTCAGATCGTCCACGCCGGCGACCTCCAGCACCAGCGTCCCCTCCCCCTCGTACGTCCGCGCCTGAAGCGCCCGTACGACGTCGAGGATCCGCACCCACAGCCAGTCCGACAGCGAGGTGATCCTGGCCGCCCGCGGATCCGGCAGGAGGAACGGGAGCAGGTCGTCGGGCGCCCGCCAGCCGCTCTTGACCGTCACGACCCAGTCGATGGAGCACAGGTACTGCCACAGGGCACGCTCCGCGGCCGGGGTCGCGCCGAGCAGCCACCTCACGGTGGCCGTGTTCAACGGCTGCTTGGCGTCGCCCCAGTGGTCGTCGACCTCGTAGGCGGCCATGCCCTCGACCTCGCCGGAGGCCGAGCGGTACACGGCGAAGAAGGGCAGCTTCCACGACGGGTCGAACCGCAGCGCGCCGGTGTTGAGCTTCCACCACACCTCGTCGCGCGTGATCACACCGGGCTGGGTGCGGCGCAGCCGCTCGTGCAGTTCCGGGCCGAGCTTGCGGACGTCCTCGCCGTCCACCAGGTCGATCCGGCCGCCGTCCGCCGGGCCCGCCCAGCGGGCGTCGAGACCGGCGCGGGGCACGTCGACCGTCCACTCGGACATCCAGGTCGCCGGCCCGAAGCCGTACCGGCCGTAGATCGGGTACTCGGCGGCGATCAGCGTCGCGACGACGTCCCCGCGCTCCTTCGCGGCCGCCAGGTCCCGCGCCATCATCCGGCTGAGCAGCCCGCGGCGGCGGTGGGTGGCGGTGACGGTGACGCCGGAGACGGCGTCGGCCTGGACGCTCGCCCCGCCCACGGCCGTGAGTTCCTGGTCGAAGGACCGGAAGGTCGCCACGCACCGGCCGCCGTCGAAAGCGCCGAGATGACGGCCGGGGACGAACTGCCGGCGACGCCCCTCGATCTCCTCCTCGGACGGGCCCGGCACCCGCAGGAAGCCGGTGTTCACGGCACGCAGCCAGTCGGTGAACTCGGCTTCGGTGATGGGGCGTACGTCGATGCCGTCGGCGCGGGGAGTGGCGGTCATGGATTCACGCTAGGCGGAGGGCCGGTCGGTGTCGCGTAAATATCCGACCGCCGGCCCTCCCCGGGCCCGCGGAGCCTCACACGAGCAGGTCGTCGACCTGGGCCTCCCCCTCGCGGTACCGGCGCGCGATCTCCGCGCTGCACTCGTCGGCGGTGCGCTGGAGCCGCTGCCGCCGCCGGGAGACCTGCTGCTCGTAGCGCACGAGCCGGCCCATCGCGGTGTTCAGCTCCAGGTCCGTCCGGGCGTCCAGGTCGGACAGCTCGACCTCGGCGAGCATCTCCGCGGCCAGCCGCCGGTACTCCTCGCCCCGCGGCGTGCCGAGGGTCAGATGACGGGCGGAGGAACGGTGCCGGGCCGGGGAGTCCCGCAGGATCTCCGCGAGCCGCTCGACGACGGACGCCTCCGCGGGTACGGCCACGGAGGCCGCGCCCACCGGGGTGCGCCGCGTCAGCTCCGCCCGCAGGATGTCGATCCGCCCCTGCAGCAGCCGCCGTACGTAACTGAGGTCGGCTTCGTCGCGCTGGGCGTCGCGGCGCAGCGTGCGCAGCTCGGGCAGGCTCAGCGCGACCAGGTCGTGTTCGGGAGCGTCCGAGGGCAGCGGCGGGCTGTCGGTGCGCTGTGTGGGCGGCCGGTGGTACTCCGGTGCCCCGGTCCCCGTGTGGCTCGACCAGACAGCCCCCAGCGGATGTCCGGTACTGGATGTGCTCATGTGCCTCAACCGTCCCCTCGACCGGTGTGTGAAAGCATCGTGCCACCCCAAGTGGCCGCTATGGGAACGAGTGCCCCCGATAGACCCCAGATGGGCGGTTAAGCAGCAAAATACGGCCGTGCGCGGCCCGTTGGCGCCCTGAGCAAACCACCCTTTCGGGCCATGTGCGAACCACCCGCGGTCTCATGTTCACCGCCCTGCATGATGGACGTATGCGAGCAGTGGTGCAGAGGGTGGACGGCGCGAGCGTCGTCGTGGACGGCGAGACCGTGGGGGCGATCGAGGGCGAGGGGCTGTGCGTCCTCGTCGGCGTCACGCACGAGGACACCAAGGAGAAGGCGGCCCAGCTGGCCCGCAAGCTCTGGTCGGTCCGCATGCTGCACGACGAGAAGTCGTGCAGCGACATCGACGCCCCGCTCCTGGTGATCAGCCAGTTCACCCTGTACGGCGATGCCCGCAAGGGCCGCCGCCCCACCTGGAACGCCGCCGCCCCCGGCGATGTCGCCGAGCCGCTGGTCGACGAGGTGGTCGCCCAGCTGCGCTCGCTGGGCGCGACGGTGGCCACGGGCCGCTTCGGGGCGGCGATGCGCGTATCACTGACGAACGACGGCCCGTTCACCGTGCTGATCGAAATCTGACCCGAAAGGTCTACAAGCTTTACGGCGCGACGACGACTTCCTGGGCGGCGGCGGTGTCCCCGGCCACCAGCGGCGCGTCCACGGCCACGTTCCGCTTCACCAGGGCGAGGGCGACCGGCCCCAGCTCGTGGTGGCGTACGGAGGTCGTGATGAAGCCGATCTTCCGACCGTCGGGGCCGTCGTCCGCGAGCCGGACCTCGGTGCCGGCCACCGGCAGGTGGACCTCGCTGCCGTCCAGGTGCAGGAAGACCAGCCGGCGCGGCGGCTTGCCCAGGTTCTGCACCCGGGCGACCGTCTCCTGGCCCCGGTAGCAGCCCTTCTGGAGGTGCACCGCCGAGCCGATCCAGCCCAGCTCGTGCGGGATGGTGCGGTGGTCGGTCTCGAAGCCGAGCCGGGGCCGGTGCTGCTCGACGCGCAGCGCCTCGTAGGCCAGGATCCCGGCGGGCGGCCCGGCCTGCGCGGCATACGCCTCCAGGTCGGCGCGCGGCAGGAACAGGTCCCGGCCGTACGGCGTCTCCCGTACGACGACGCCCTGCGGCACCTCCGCGATGGAGCCGGCCGGCAGGTGCACGACCGCGATGTCGGCCGTGCGGTCGGCGACCTCGACCTTGTAGAAGAACTTCATGGACTCCAGGTACGCGATCAGCGCCTCCTGGGTGCCCGGCTCCACATGGGCCCAGACGGTCTCGCCGTCGTCGACGAGGTAGAGGGCGTGCTCGATGTGGCCGTTCGCGGAGAGGATCAGCGCCTCGGTGGCCTGGCCGGCCGGGAGGTCGCTGACGTGCTGGGTGAGCAGGAGGTGCAGCCAGGCGAGCCGGTCCTCGCCGGTGACGGTGACGACCCCCCGGTGCGAGAGGTCCACGAAACCGGTGCCGTCGGCGAGGGCACGCTGCTCGCGGAACAGATCGCCGTAGTGGGCGGCGACGCCTTCGTCCACGCCCTCGGCGGGGACGGCGCCGGGCAGGGTCAGCAGGGGGCTCTTCATATCCGTAAGCCTACGACTCGGTAGTTGAAGCCTTGAGGGTGCAGTCCTCACAGCGGCCGAAGATCGCGAAGTGCTTCATGTCGGTGTCGAACCCGAACGTCTGCCGCAGCTTCGCCGTGAACTCGGCCGCCACGGACACGTCCGCCTCGATCACGTTCTGGCAGTCACGGCAGACCAGGTGGAGGTGGTGGTGCCGGTCCGCGAGGTGGTACGTCGGCGCTCCGTGCCCCAGATGGGCGTGGCTGACCAGGCCGAGCTCCTCCAGCAGCTCCAGCGTCCGGTAGACCGTGGAAATGTTGACCCCCGACGCCGTCTTCCTCACTTCCACGAGGATGTCGTCGGGGGTCGCGTGCTCCAGGGTGTCCACGGCTTCGAGCACGAGTTGCCGCTGCGGGGTCAGCCGGTAGCCGCGCTGCCGCAGATCGCTCTTCCAGTCGGTGCTCACCACACCGGCCAGTCTAGAACTACTTGAAGAAGGCGATGCCGTCGTCGGGCATGTCGTCGGGCAGGGCCTTGGCCCAGCGCTCGACCTCCTCCGGGGTGACGACCTTCTTCAGGTGGGCCGACATGTAGGGGCGCAGCTCCACCTCGGGGGTCTGCTTCTCGCCGACCCACATCAGGTCGCTCTTGACGTAGCCGTAGAGCCGCTTGCCGCCGGTGTACGGCTGGGAGGCGGCGGTGCGGGCCACCGCGTCCGTCACGAGGTCGATCTGCGGCTTCTTGTCGGCCAGCTCGCCGTACCAGATCTCGATGACGCCGTCGTCGCGGGTCATCGTCACCTCGACCTTGCGCTCGGCGTCGATCCGCCAGAAGCCGTGCTCGGACTCCAGCGGCCGGACCTTGTTGCCGTCCTTGTCCAGCACCCAGCTGTGGGAGCGGTACTCAAGGAAGTCCCGGCCGTCGTGGGTGAAGGCGACCTCCTGCCCGAAGTTGCACTTCTCGGAGCCGGGGAAGTCGTGCACACCGGCACCGGCCCAGTTGCCGAGCAGGAAGGCGAGCGGGACGAGGTCTTTGTGGAGGTCGGACGGGATCTCGATCATCGGAAGTTCCTAGACGGGGGTCAGCGCTGGCCCTGGTACAGCTTCTTCACGGTCAGTCCGGCGAAGGCGAGGACGCCGACGGCGACCAGGACCAACAGGATTTCGAAGAAAAGCTCCACGGGGTGCTCCTTGAGCGGGGTGCGGATGTGTGCACAGGGCCGGGGCCAGCTTACGCGGGCGCCTTCGGCACTACGATTCCGGCTATGGCGAAGAAGCTGGTGATCAAGGTGACGGCGGGGGCCGACGCCCCCGAGCGGTGTTCCCAGGCGTTCACGGTGGCGGCGGTGGCCGTCGCGAGCGGCGTCGACGTCTCCCTGTGGCTGACCGGCGAATCCGCCTGGTTCGCCCTGCCCGGCCGCGCCGCCGAGTTCGAGCTGCCGCACGCGGCCCCGCTCCCCGACCTGCTCGACTCGGTCCTGGCAGCCGGCCGCGTCACCCTGTGCACGCAGTGCGCGGCCCGCCGCGACATCACGGAGAAGGACGTCATCGAAGGCGTCCGCATCGCGGGCGCGCAGGTCTTCGTGCAGGAGGCGCTGGCGGACGAGACCCAGGCGCTCGTCTACTGAGCCGCCTCCGTGTGGAGGCAGAACGGGTGGCCCGCCGGGTCCAGGAGCACCCGGACGCCGTCCTGCGGCTGGTACGCGGCGAGCCGCGCGCCCTCGGCCAGGGCCCGCGCGGTCTCCTCTTCCAGGTCGTCGACCTCGATGTCGAGGTGGATCATCATCTGCTGCCGGTCCGGCGTACTCGGCCAGACGGGCGGCCGGTAGGCGGGCTCGGTCTGGAAGGACAGGCCGGTGCCGCCGCCCGGCGGCCGGATGTGCACCCAGTCCTGCCACTCCTCCCCGCGCCACACCCGCCACCCGGGCAGCAGCCGCAGGTAGAAGGCGGCCAGCTCACGGGCGTCCGGGGCGTCCAGAGTCGCCGCCGTCAGGCGCACGGTTGCTCCCCCCTCATCGGTTCAGTGCCGCTTCTTGCCGTCCAGCTCGTCCCACCACTCGTCGGACTGGGGATCCCCGGACGGGTCGTCCCACCAGCGGTCCTCCGGCCCCCGGCGGTTCGCGACCATCGCGGCGACGGGCGGGATGACCATGGCCACCACGCACATCCCGACGGCCACAGGGATGGACCACAACCGCACGACACCCCAGGCCAGGACGAAGAGGCCGATGCACAGGCCCATCATCGCGAAGTACGTATGCCGCCGTCGTGCGTACATACGTCCAGCGTAGGTCCGGGCAGCCCGAAGGGCCGCACCCCAGGCGTCCAACCCGTGGGGTGCGGCCCTTCATGGCCTTGCCGCCGTCAGACGGCGATCGCGACCTCCGCCAGGCCGCCCTTCTGGGCGACGACCGTGCGGTCGGCGGTGGCGCCGGGCACGAGGGCACGGACGGTCCAGGTGCCCTCGGCCGCGTAGAAGCGGAACTGTCCGGTCGCCGAGGTCGGCACCTCGGCCGTGAACTCGCCGGTCGAGTCCAGCAGACGGACGTAGCCGGTCACCGGCTCGCCGTCCTTGGTCACCTGACCCTGGATGGTGGTCTCACCGGGCTTGATCGTCGAGGCGTCCGGGCCGCCGGCCTTCGCTCCACACATGTCGTACTCCTGAGAGGTCTTGAAAGGTCGGTCGGTTTGCTTACTTGTTGGCGCCGAGCTCGATCGGCACGCCCACCAGGGAGCCGTACTCGGTCCAGGAGCCGTCGTAGTTCTTGACGTTCTCCACGCCGAGCAGCTCGTGCAGCACGAACCAGGTCAGCGCGGAGCGCTCACCGATGCGGCAGTAGGCGATGGTGTCCTTGGCCAGGTCGACGCTCTCCGCGGCGTAGAGCTCCTTGAGCTCCTCGTCCGACTTGAAGGTGCCGTCGTCGTTGGCGTTCTTGGACCACGGGATGTTGCGGGCGCTCGGCACGTGGCCGGGGCGCTGGGACTGCTCCTGCGGCAGGTGGGCCGGGGCGAGCAGCTTGCCGGAGAACTCGTCGGGCGAGCGCACGTCGACGAGGTTCTGCGAGCCGATGGCCGCCACCACGTCGTCGCGGAAGGCACGGATCGACGTGTCCTGCGGCTTGGCCTTGTAGTCGGTCTTCGGGCGCTCCGGCACGTCGTCGCCGGCGACCAGCTCGCGGGCGTCGAGCTCCCACTTCTTGCGGCCGCCGTCGAGGAGCTTGACGTTCTCGTGGCCGTACAGCTTGAAGTACCAGTACGCGTACGAGGCGAACCAGTTGTTGTTGCCGCCGTAGAGGACCACGGTGTGGTCGTTGCCGATGCCCTTCTCCGACAGGAGCTTCTCGAAGCCCTCCTGGTCGACGAAGTCACGGCGGACCGGGTCCTGGAGGTCCTTGGTCCAGTCGATCCGGATGGCGTTCTTGATGTGGTTCTTCTCGTAGGCGGACGTGTCCTCGTCCACCTCGACGATGGCGATGGTCGGGTCGTCCAGGTGCTCCTGGAGCCAGTCGGCGTCGACCAGGACGTCGCTGCGGCTCATGCTCTTTCTCCTCCGGGGCAGTTGCGGCGGGGCGTGCGAGGTCTGCGGGGCGCGCGCCCATGACGAGGGCGGCGCACAGGTGCCCTTGGTGCAGGGCGGCGGGGATGCGCGCGTCGGCGCATGGGCCGGCGCGGTCGCTCAGAAGGTGCGACAGAGCATGGCGGCGACGCGGCACAGGTCTACTGCCCGCCGCTTCGTGAGATCCGCCTGTCGCTTCATGCTGTCGATCGTAGGGACGGTCGGGCACGCATGTCACCGGTGTGTCGCATGCTGAGACGAGATAATCCGCCATGTGGGACCGAAGGGGTTCGCGCCCGTGCGGGACCAGGATCGCGGTCGCATGTATCCGCCATCACATCTGAGCTGCGGACAGCACCGTCTCGCCCACCGGACACCGCAGGTCCGGTCCGTCTGCGCCTTCCTACCCGGCCAGGCGGACGTTGGAACCCTTCACCGTGATCTCGACGCCGTCGGGCGCGGCCTGGACCTTGTCCAGCTGGATGCCGCCCGGCAGGCCGTCGATCTTCTGCTGGAAGTCGGTGATGGCCCGGACCCGGGACTCGGCGATCTCGACACCGCCGAACTTGGGCAGGCCGTCGGCCTTCACCCGGACGGTGTCGCCGTCGATCACCGTCACCGAGCTGAGCACGGAGACCGGTTCGGGCAGCTTGGTGCCGAGGACGGTGGCCTCGACGGTGACCTTGATCTTGCCGTTGCCGCCGTCGGAGAGGCCGACGACGTGGGCGGTGACGCCCGGGGCGACCTGGGTGGGCTCGGACTTCGCCGTCTTCAGCAGCTCGTCGTAGGCGATGGTCGCGGTGCCGGTGGCGCTGGTGGCGGTGGCGGAGCTGTAGTCGCCGGAGAACTCGACGCCCCGCATGTCGGCCCGGAGGTCGTCGATACGGATCTTCTCGGCGCCGTTGCCCGCGGCGGCCTCGTAGTCGGTGATGCCGACCTCGATGTCGTCCAGGGAGCCGCCGACGACCTGGGTGAGGAACGGGAAGCCCTTGATGGACACGTCCGGGGTGGCGGAGAGGTTCTCGGTGGTCTTCAGGCGGTCGGCGGCCTCGCCCTCGGCGAAGTGCACGGCGACGCGGTCGGCGATCACGAAGAGTCCGCCCAGGATCACGACGAAGATCAGCAGTATTCGCAGTGCGCGCATGCGGTGTTTCCCTCACCTAGGCGGTTGGACGGCGGTCCGGCGTTCGACGACCGAGCGGCCGTCCTTGCGTGAGGGTAACTCCGCGTGGGTCTGGTCCACGGGTTTGTCGATCATCTGTGACAGGCCGGGCGCCCGGCGTCCGTGCCCGGTGCCGGGCGGGTCCGCAGCCCGGCGGAACGGGGTGC
>NZ_WWIQ01000010.1:458122-517325 GCF_009862985.1 Streptomyces sp. SID5464
AGCAAGCGGCACGACTGCCCGCAGCGGTGGCAGCAAGCGGCACGACTGCCCGCAGCGGTGGCAGCAAGCGGCACGACTGCCCGCAGCGGTGGCCCCCCATCGCCCACCCGTGCCGCCCCAGCGGCACGACTGCCGGCAGCTGGGGCAGCCCGCGCACGCGACCCAAACACCACCGCCGCCTAAGCGCTAGACCAGGGCCCGACCGAGTACGTAGACCGCCGGGGCCGCCGCCGACAGGGGCAGGGCCACGCCTGCGGTGAAGTGGACGAAGCGGGACGGGTAGTCGTAGCCGGCGACTCGGTGGCCGATCAGGCCGCAGGCCGCCGCGCCCACGCCCAGGAGGGCGCCCGACGTGCCCAGGCCCGTCAGCGAGCCGCCCGCGACGCCGCCGCCCGCCGCCGCGAGCAGCGCGACCACCACGGACACCGGGGTCGGCAGCGGCAGGGCACGGGCCAGGACCGCGACCGCCACCGCGATCGCGCCCACGGTCACCGCGTCCGCCTCGGCCGCGAGGTACCCGCCCGCCACGATCGCCAGCGCCGACGCCGCGACCGTCGCCATCAGGCCGTACATCCGCTCGTCCGGGTCGGCGTGCGACCGCAGCTGGAGCACCAGCGCCAGCAGCACCCACACCCCGAGCGTGCCCAGGATCGCCGAGGGCGAGCCGTCCGACGCCAGCAGCGCCGCGTCCGCGGCCAGCGCGCCCGCGAAGCCCAGTGCGATGCCCTGCCGGGCCGGCCACATCCCGTTCAGCCGGAACCAGCCCGCCGCAGTGACGGCCTGGAGGACGACGAGCGGCACCAGGAGCGCATACGTGCCGACCGCCGCCGCGCCCGCCAGCAACAGCCCCAGCAGCGCCGTCAGCGCGGCCGGCTGCACCCCGGGCTCGATGATCGGCGACCGTCCTTCCGCCCGCGCCCGCTGCGCGTCCGTGACGCGCGCGTTCCCGGCGACGGTGGCCGGGCCGTACTCGGCAGCGGGAGCGGGAGGCGAAGCGGGCGCAGCAGCAGGAACCGCCTCACTGGGAGTCCCGTATCCCTGCGGCGGCAGATACGCCGTCTCCTCCGCCGCCGTCACCGGCGCGGACACCGGCGACTGCGTCTGCGTCTCCCAGGTCTGCCCCTGCCACTGCTGCGTGTACTGCTGGGCGGCGTACGGATCGTCGTACCCCTGGTGCCCTTGCTGGTACCCCTGCTGCCAGTAGGGGTCGTAGCCGTCGTACGGCTGGTTGGGCTGATTGGTCATGGTCACCCTCCTGCGAACGGCGGGAGCACCTCGACCGTGCCGCCGTCGGCCAGCCGTACCGTCTCATGTCCGCGGGTGCCCACGGGGTCACCGTCCACGAGGAACGAGCATCGCCGCAGCACGCGCTCGAGTTCGCCGGGGTGCCGCTCACGCACCCCGTCGAGCGCCTCGGCGAGCGTGGCCGCCTCGTACGGCTCCTCGGCCACCCCGGCCGCGGCCTTGGCGGCGGCCCAGTAGCGCACCGTGACCTTTGGCATCTGCTTCCTCGATTGCTTGTCGGTGAACCCCGTCAGGCTAGCCCGCCCGGCCCACCACCCACTCCCCGATCCGGCCCAGCAGTTCGTCACTCGCCGCGTGCTCGGCATGCCCCATGCCCGGCTCCAGCCACAGTTCGCCCTGGTCAGCCGCCGCCGCGGCCAGCATGCGGGGATGGTCGACGGGGAAGTAGCCGTCGGCGTCGCCGTGCACGATCAGCAGGGGCGTGGGCGCGATCCTCGGCACGGCCTCCACCGGGGAGAGGGGGACCGGGTCCCAGTCCCGGTGGTGGATGCGGGTACGGAATCCGTAGCGGCTCACCACGCGGCCCTCCGGCCGCGTCACCAGCCAGTGCAGCCGGCGCATGGGGGCGGTCCCCCGGTAGTACCACCGGGCCGGCGCGCTCACCGACACCACCGCGTCGGTCTGCCGCGGGTACAGCGCCCCGTGCCGCAGCACCACCGAGCCGCCCATGGAGAACCCCACCGTCCCCACGCGCGCGTGCCCGAGCTCCCGGGCCCACCGCACCGCCGCCGCCAGGTCCAGCACCTCCCGGTCCCCGACCGTCGACCGCCCGCCGGAGGCCCCGTGGCCCCGGAAGGAGAACGTGACGACGGCCCCGTACCGGGCGAAGGCCCGCGCGACCCGGCGGACGTGCGGCCGGTCCACGGCCCCGGTGAAGCCGTGGGCGACGACGAACACGGGGTGAGCGGCAGGCGACCGAGAGGTGTCGTATACGACGGCACCCGGGTCGTATACGGCGTCGATGGTCACACCGTCGGACGTGCGCAGAAAGGTCCGCAATTGCGCCCGCACATGCGTTCCCCGGGTCGTCTCGGAGTGCGGACGAACGGTGGAACGCGCCACATGACCTGCCGGACCAGAGCTCATGTGGGCTATTCTGCTGGGCAGAGGACTCGGGCAGCGTAGCCCCCGGGTCCTTTTGTGCTTTCGGAAGCGTTGTATACGACGCGGGAAACCGCAGGTGTACGGGGCCTTCGGGATCGCAGAGCTGTGCTGTGCCAACAAACGTCCTCGCAGGGACCGAGGAGGAACCAGACGTATGAGTTCTCTGCTGCTCCTGACCAACGCCCTCCAGCCGTCGACGGAGGTGCTCCCCGCCCTCGGACTGCTCCTGCACAACGTGCGAGTGGCCCCGGCGGAGGGCCCCGCCCTCGTCGACACCCCCGGCGCCGACGTCATCCTCGTCGACGGCCGCCGCGATCTGCCGCAGGTCCGCAGCCTGTGCCAGCTGCTGCGCTCGACCGGGCCCGGCTGCCCGCTCGTCCTCGTCGTCACGGAGGGCGGTCTCGCCGCCGTCACCGCCGACTGGGGCATCGACGACGTCCTGCTCGACACCGCCGGGCCCGCGGAGGTCGAGGCGCGGCTGCGGCTGGCCATGGGACGGCAGCAGATCGTCAGCGACGACTCCCCGATGGAGATCCGCAACGGCGACCTGTCGGTCGACGAGGCGACGTACTCCGCCAAGCTCAAGGGCCGCGTCCTCGACCTCACCTTCAAGGAGTTCGAGCTCCTGAAGTACCTCGCGCAGCACCCCGGCCGCGTCTTCACGCGCGCCCAGCTGCTCCAGGAGGTCTGGGGCTACGACTACTTCGGCGGTACGCGCACGGTCGACGTGCACGTACGGCGGCTGCGCGCCAAGCTCGGCCCCGAGCACGAGTCGCTGATCGGCACCGTCCGGAACGTCGGTTATCGATTCGTCACGCCGGAGAAGGTGGAGCGCGCCGCCGAGGAGGCGAAGGCCAAGGCGGCCAAGGAAAAGCCGGACAACGCGGACGAGTCGGCCGCTCTGGACGCCGCCGAGTCGCACAGCAAGGCGTAAATCGTACGGAAGCTCCTTTACGCCCTGCCCAGAGCGGGTATATCCGCGTAGACTCCGCGCGTGGCCAAGGTGACTCGGGATGATGTGGCGCGGCTGGCAGGGACTTCCACTGCCGTGGTCAGTTATGTCATCAACAACGGACCCCGGCCGGTCGCCCCGGCCACGCGCGAGCGTGTCCTCGCCGCGATCAAGGAGCTGGGGTACCGGCCCGACCGGGTCGCGCAGGCGATGGCGTCCCGGCGTACGGACCTCATAGGCCTGATCATCCCGGACGCGCGCCAGCCCTTCTTCGGGGAGATGGCGCACGCGGTCGAGCAGGCCGCCTCCGAGCGCGGAAAGATGGTGCTCGTCGGCAACACGGACTACGTGGGTGAGCGTGAGGTCCACTACCTGCGGGCCTTCCTGGGCATGCGGGTCTCGGGCCTGATCCTCGTCAGCCACGCGCTCAACGACCTGGCCGCCGCAGAGATCGAGGCCTGGGACGCCCGCGTCGTGCTGCTGCACGAGCGGCCCGAGGCCATCGACGACGTCGCCGTCGTCACGGACGACCTGGGCGGCGCCCAGCTCGCCGTACGGCACCTGCTGGAGCACGGTTACGAGTACGTCGCCTGTATGGGCGGCATAGCCGAGACCCCTGCGGTCGGCGACCCGGTCTCCGACCACGTCGAGGGCTGGCGGCGGGCGATGGACGAGGCGGGGATCTCCACGGAGGGCCGCCTCTTCGAGGCCCTCTACAACCGCTACGACGCCTACCAGGCAGCCCTGAAGATCCTCTCCGGCCCCGAGCGCCCGCCCGCGATCTTCTGCTCCACCGACGACCAGGCGATCGGCCTGCTGCGGGCCGCTCGGGAACTGCGGATCGACGTGCCCGGCGAGCTGGCGGTGGCCGGCTTCGACGACATCAAGGAAGCGGCACTGACGGACCCGCCCCTGACGACGATCGCCTCGGACCGTCCGGCCATGGCCCGGGCGGCGGTGGACCTCGTCCTCGACGACGGGCTGCGCGTGGCGGGGGCCCGCCGGGAGCGGCTGAAGGTGTTCCCGTCGCGGCTGGTGGTTCGGCACTCCTGCGGCTGCGCCTAGCCCTTTCCGGGCGCCTTTGTGCGCCCGGCCGAGGCGCCTTTATATCGGGCATACGAGGTTCTGTCGGGCTTCTCAGGGTGCACTCAGGAAGCTCTCATGGTCGGGATCCAAGCTCTGAGACATGACCGAGAGCTTCCACCGCAGTGGCGAGTACGAGAACCCTTACGAGGGTCAGCAGCAGGCCCCGGTGAACCCCGAGTGGCCGCCTCCGCCGGCGTACGCCCCGGCACCCGCTCCGAAGAAGCGCAAGCGTGGCCCGGTCGCCCTGCTCGCCGCCGTGGCGATCGTCGCCGCGGCGATCGGCGGCGGCACGGCCTACGGCATACAGGAGCTGACGGGCAACGACACCGTCACCTCCAGCTCCACCAGCACCAACGTGGTGCCGTCCGCCCAGAAGGGCACGGTCGCCGGGGTCGCCAAGGCGGTCAGCCCCAGCATCGTCGAGATCAGCGCCGACTCCAACGCCGGTTCCGCCACCGGCTCCGGCGTGATCATCACGAGCGGCGGCGAGATCATCACGAACAACCACGTCGTCGCCGGCGCCTCGCAGATCAAGGTGACGACCAGCGACGGCAAGTCGTACTCCGCCAAGGTCGTCGGCACCGACAGCAAGAAGGACCTGGCGCTGATCAAGCTGGAGAACGCCTCCGGCCTGAAGGCGGCGACGCTCGGCGACTCCTCCGGGGTGCAGGTCGGCGACGAGGTCGTGGCGATCGGCTCCCCCGAGGGCCTGTCCGGCACGGTCACCAGCGGCATCATCTCCGCCCTCGACCGTGACGTCACGGTCCCGACGGAGGAGGACCAGGGCCAGCAGCAGTTCCAGCAGGGCGACGGCTGGCCGTTCGAGTTCGGCGGGCGGCAGTTCAACGGCGACACCGGCTCGGACACCACGACGTACAAGGCGCTCCAGACCGACGCGTCCCTCAACCCGGGCAACTCCGGGGGCGCGCTGATCGACATGAACGGCAACATCATCGGGATCAACTCCGCGATGTACTCGCCGACGGGCGCCGCCTCCTCGTCCTCCGACGCCGGCAGCGTCGGCCTGGGCTTCGCCATCCCGATCAACACCGTCAAGGCCGACCTCGCCAAGCTGCGGGCCGGTTCCACGGACTGAGTTCCCGAGTGAGGAGTACGGCGATGATCGAGCAGGTCGCGCACGAGGAGCCGGGCTGGGACCCGGCAGGGGTCGGGCTGGCCCTGGCGGTGGCGTACGCACTGCACGCGCCGACGGGCCGGGCGCCCGAGGTGGCGTCGGCCAAGGCCCGGCCCGCCGGCAGGGCCGCCGCACGCCGGGCCGCCGCCCGGCGCCGCAAGGTACGGGGCTGATCCTGCTCCCGGCCCGCCTCGCCGGCATGCGAGGCTGAGAGCGTCAGCGACACCCCGCCCCCGTCACACCACACCCGAGGACCCCGACCCATGAGCCCCGCAGACGGCGACCGTGACCCCCAGCGCATCCTGATCGTCGACGACGAGCCGGCGGTGCGCGAAGCACTCCAGCGCAGCCTCGCCTTCGAGGGGTACGAGACCGAGGTCGCCGTGGACGGCGCGGACGCGCTGGAGAAGGCGGCGGCGTACCGGCCCGACCTGGTCGTCCTGGACATCCAGATGCCCCGCATGGACGGCCTGACGGCGGCGCGCCGCATCCGCGGCACCGGCGACACGACCCCGATCCTCATGCTCACGGCCCGTGACACGGTCGGCGACCGGGTCACGGGCCTCGACGCGGGCGCCGACGACTACCTGGTCAAGCCCTTCGAACTGGACGAACTCTTCGCCCGCATCCGCGCGCTGCTCCGCCGCAGCTCCTACGCGGCGGCCGTCGGCGCGGGCTCTCCCGACGACGAGGACGTCCTCGCCTTCGCCGACCTGCGCATGGACCTCGCGACGCGCGAGGTCACGCGCGGCGGCCGCCAGGTGGAGCTGACCCGCACGGAGTTCACGCTGCTGGAGATGTTCATGGCGCACCCGCGCCAGGTCCTCACCCGGGAGCAGATCCTGAAGGCGGTCTGGGGCTTCGACTTCGAGCCGTCGTCGAACTCCCTCGACGTGTACGTGATGTACCTGCGCCGCAAGACCGAGGCGGGCGGCGAGCCGCGCCTCGTGCACACGGTGCGGGGTGTGGGCTACGTGTTGCGGCAGGGCGGCGCGGAGTGAACAAGGTGGTGCGCCGGTTCCGCTCGCTGCCGATCCGGTCCCGACTGGCGCTGCTGGTGGCGGCGGCGGTGGCGTTCGCGGTGGCGGCGGTCTCCGTGACGTGCTGGTTCATCGTGCAGGGGAAGCTGTACGACCAGGTGGACGAAGACCTGGAGAAGATGCTTCAGAAGCCGGGACAGAACATCGCCATCCAGCAGGCGGTGGACACCTGCACGCAGACCCCGCAGGGCGGCAACAGCTTCCGGAACAGCTCCTACTTCGAGGTCGTCAAGGCGGACGGGGACATCTGCGTCCACTCCAGCTCCGTGGGCCTGGTCAAGGTCACCGAGGCCGACCGGGACGTGATCAAGAACTCCCCCATCGGGCGCGGCATCGTCCGAAACGGCACCGACGAGCACGGCAACGCCCTGCGCGTGATGACCCTGCGGCTGGCGTCCGAGCAGCCCGACGCGCCCAACGCCGCGCTGATCCTCGCCTTGCCCCTGAAGAACACCCAGGGCACACTCAACGATCTCGCGCTGATCCTGCTGCTGGTCTCGGGCGTGGGGGTCCTGGGCGCCGGAGCCGCCGGACTGGCGGTCGCCCGAGCCGGACTGCGCCCCATCGACAAACTCACCGAGGCCGTCGAGCACGTGGCCCGCACGGAAGACCTGGGCATCCGCATCCCGGTGGACGAGGACAGCGAGGACGAGGTGGCCCGGCTCTCCCACTCGTTCAACTCGATGACCTCCGCGCTGGCCAGCTCCCGCGAGCTCCAGCAACAGCTCATCGCGGACGCCGGCCACGAACTCCGCACGCCGCTCACCTCGCTGCGCACCAACATCGAGCTGCTCACCCGCAGCGAGGAGACGGGCCGCCCCATCCCCGAGGCCGACCGCAAGGCGCTCCTCGCCTCGGTGAAGGCGCAGATGACGGAGCTGGCCGCGCTCATCGGCGACCTGCAGGAGCTGTCCCGACCGGACACGGGCCAGCACTCGGGCCGCACTCAGATCATCGCCTGGCACGACATCGTCGACTCGGCGCTGCGGCGGGCACGGCTGCGCGGCCCGGAACTGACGATCACGGCGGACGTCCAGCCCTGGTTCGTCCGGGCGGAACCCTCGGCCCTGGAACGGGCGGTGGTCAACGTCCTCGACAACGCCGTGAAGTTCAGCCCGGAGGCCGGCACGATCGAGGTGCGCCTGTCCGAGGGCGTCCTGACGGTCCGCGACCACGGCCCGGGCATTCCCGCCGACGAACTCCCCCACGTCTTCGACCGCTTCTGGCGCTCCCCGAGCGCGCGAGCGCTGCCCGGTTCGGGCCTCGGCCTGTCGATCGTGGCGCGCACGGTGCAGCAGGCGGGCGGCGAGGTGTCGCTGTCCCGCGCCGAGGGCGGCGGCACGGTGGCGACGGTGCGGCTGCCGGGGGCGGCTACGCCTCCGCCGGACAGTCCGGCCTTCGCCGCCGAATAGGACGGATGCGGTATCGAGACATCGGAACCACGGTGGGCTGACGCCGACGCCCGCCGGGACCGGTCGTCACGTCTCCGTCCGGTACATCAGATCCACCTCGTGCGTGACGAACCCCAGCCGCTCGTACACCGACACCGCGGCCGTGTTGTCGGCGTCGACGTACAGCATCGCGGTCGGCACCCCCCGGCCCGCCAGGTGCCGCAGGCCGATCGTCGTGAGGGACTTGCCGAGGCCGCCGCCCTGGGCGCCGGGGGCGACGCCGAGGACGTACACCTCGCCCAGGCCCTCCCCGGCGTGGATCTTGGTCCAGTGGAAGCCGATGAGCTCGTCGCCGCGGAAGGCCAGGAAGAACCCCGCGGGATCGAACCACGGCTCGGCCTTGCGGTCGTCGAGGTCCCGCTGGGTGAGTGAGCCCTGCTCGGGGTGGTGGGCGAAGGCGGCGGCGTTGACGGCGAGCCAGGCCGCGTCGTCCCGGCCGGGGACGAAGGTGCGGACGGTGACGCCCTCGGGGAGGACCGGCTCGGGCGCGTCGAAGTCGGCCAACGGACGCCGCATCTGGCGCAGTTCGCGGAACAGCGTCAGGCCGAGGACCTGCGCGAGGTGCCGGGCGGCGGAGTGGCCGCCGTGCGCCCACACCCGCAGCCGCTTGCCGGACGCGGCCAGCAGCGCGGAGCCCAGTGCCCGCCCGTGCCCCTGGCCCCGGTGCCCGGGGTGCACGACCAGCTCGGCGGCCGGCGGCTCCACCGGATCGGTGTCCTCCAGCTGGGCGTACCCGACGAGTTCGCCGTCGACGGTGAGCAGCAGATGGGCGACGCCCGCGCGTTCTCCCCCGCGCAACTGCAACCGGCCCTGTTCGGACACCGCCTGCTGCCCGTCGGTGCGGGCGGCCTCGGCGAGCAGTGCGAGGACGGCCTCGGTCTGCTCCGCGGAGAGGGCGGCATACGTGTCGATCGAGCGGGTGCGGCCGGGCCGGGCGGTGTCATCGCTGGTCATGCGTACGAGGGTACGGGGGACCACCGGCAAATCGGCGGCAAGAAGCAACCAGGATGTAACCACGAAAGCTCTGTCGCGCTACGCGCGTTGACTCTAGGCTGCGCCGGACGACATCACTGTCCCAGCAGACCCACAGGGGGGGGCGTATGCCAGCCACTTCACCGGCACCGGCGCACCAGGAGCGCCGCAGACGTCGTACGAACCGTCTCGTCGCTCTCGCCGCCGGTGTCGCCACCGTCGGCGCGCTGGCCGCGGCGACGGTGCCCGGGTCGGCGTCGGCCGGCGAGAACCACGGCGGGGGCGGCCACTGGCCGGGCCGCTACCAGGACGTCCAGTTGCTGTCCTTCAACGACCTGCACGGCAACCTGGAGCCGCCCGCCGGTTCCTCCGGCCGGGTCACCGAGCGCCAGCACGACGGCACGACGAAGACCATCGACGCGGGCGGTGTCGAGTACCTCGCCACCCATCTGCGTCAGGCCCGCGAGGGCGAGAAGTACTCCATCACCGCGGCCGGCGGCGACATGGTCGGCGCCTCCCCGCTGATCTCCGGGCTCTTCCACGACGAGCCGACCATCGAGGCGCTGAACAAGCTCGACCTCGACGTCACCTCCGTCGGCAACCACGAGTTCGACGAGGGCGCCAAGGAGCTGGCCCGCCTGCAGAACGGCGGCTGCCACCCCGAGGACGGCTGCTACGCGGACGAGGAGTTCCAGGGCGCCGACTTCCCCTACCTGGCCGCCAACGTCCTCGACGAGAAGACGCAGAAGCCGCTCCTCAAGCCCTACTGGGTGTGGAAGAAGAACGGCGTCAAGGTCGGCTTCATCGGCGTGACCCTGGAGGGCACCCCGGACATCGTCTCCGCCGAGGGCGTCAAGGGCCTGGCCTTCAAGGACGAGGTCGAGACGATCAACAAGTACGCCAAGGTGCTCCAGAAGCAGGGCGTGAAGTCGATCGTGGCCCTCATCCACGAGGGCGGCTTCCCGGCGTCGACGTCGTACAACTACGACTGCGACTCCCCGGGCGCGGGCGACGGCATCTCCGGCCCGATCGTCGACATCGCCAAGAACGTCACGCCGCAGGTGGACGCGCTCGTCACCGGCCACACGCACAACGCGTACGTGTGCACGATCGACGACCCGGCGGGCAAGCCCCGCATGGTCACCTCGGCCGCGTCCTTCGGCCGCCTCTACACCGACACCACGCTGACGTACGACCGGAAGACCGGCGACATCGCCCGTACGGCCGTGAAGTCCGCGAACCACGTGGTCACCCGGGACGTCCCCAAGGCGCCCGACATGACCGAGCTGATCAGCAAGTGGAACACCCTGGCGGCCCCGATCGGCAACCGCGCGATCGGCTACATCTCCGGCGACATCGGCAACACCGGCACCGAGTCCCCGCTCGGCGACCTCATCGCCGACGCCCAGCTCGCCCACGGCAAGCAGCTCGACCCGGAGACCGACCTGGCGCTGATGAACCCCGGCGGCATCAGGGCACCGCTGACCTACACGGCCAAGGCCGGTGAGGGCGACGGTGTCGTGACCTACGCCGAGGGCTTCACGGTCCAGCCGTTCGCCAACACGGTGAACCTCCAGGACTTCACGGGCGCCCAGCTGATCCAGGTGCTCAAGGAGCAGGTGTCCGGCCCGAACGCGGCGGCGCCCAAGGTCCTCCAGGTGTCGTCCGGCCTCACCTACACGCTGGACCTCACCAAGTCCGGCGCCGACCGCGTGGTCACGGACTCGGTCAAGCTGAACGGCCAGGCCATCGACCCGGCGGCCACCTACCGCGTCGCGACGAACAGCTTCCTCGCGGGCGGCGGCGACGGCTTCCCCACGCTCGGCCAGGGCACGAACGACGTCGTCGGCGCCGACGACCTGACCGCGCTGGAGCAGTACCTGACGGCCAACTCGTCGGCCGCGAACCCGCTGGCCCCGCCGAAGGCGGACCGTATCGCGATCGTCCAGTAGGCCACCGGGGCTCCCCGCCGGGGAGCTCCGCACGGGGCCGGTGCGTGTCACCGGCCCCGTCGTCGTTTCGGTTGAATGCCTGCCCAGGTCAGAGCCGTTGCGGCACGATGAGGGACCCGCCGTCGGCAACCGGTCACCCTGGCCTGACACGCACGGCCGCCGGGTGACCGAGTTCTTCGCCGAGCACCCGGACACCGCGCCCAGGGGTGGAGCGCTTCGTCTCCGACGCACCGGTGTCCGTGACATCGATCGCATAGCGGGGGTTCAGGTTGCGGGCAGGGGCGGTGCGCATGGTCGGATGAGACGATGCGCACCCCCCACCGCATGGACACGCAACACCCCCACGACCGCTCTGAGCAGCCCCGCAACCCCTACGAGGAACTCGGCGCACTCGACGACGGCCCGCTGGAGGAGACCCCTCTGGAGGACTTCCTCGGTGAGGAGGCCGCGCGGCGGGACGAGGTGGAACCGGAGTGGTCGCCGCCCGACCACCGGCGTGGCGGCAGGCGTCGGCGGAATCGTTTCGCCGGGCTGCCGCTCGCGGTGAAGGCGGTGGTCGGACTGGTCGTGCTCGCCGCCTTCGTCGCCCTCGCGGACCGCTGGGCCGTGCTGTACGCCGAGCACCGGGCCGCCGACACGCTCAAGGACCGGCTCGACCTCGCGGCGGCGCCCGAGGTGGAGATCGGCGGGTTCCCCTTCCTCACCCAACTCGCCGACAAGCGCCTGGAGTCGGTGAAGGTGACCGTCCCGGACGTCGCCGCCGACCGGGTCTCCCTGGCGAAGGTGTCGGCCACGGCGCACGACATCCGGCTGGACGCCGACGGCCTCACCTCCGTGCGCGGCGCCCACGTCCCCCGGTTCGACGGGGACGTCCTGCTGTCCTTCGAGGACCTCAACCGCGAACTCGGCGCCTCCCAGGTGACGTTCACCGGCGAGGGCCGCGACCGCGTCCGGGCGAACGGCACCCTGCCCGTCGCCGGGCACGACCTGCGGCTGCGCGCCGAGGCCCGGATCCAGCGGCAGGGCGAGCGCGGCATCGCCACGGAGATCGGCGGCATGCGGCTCGACATCGGGGACCTGGCCACCTACCGCCCCGGCACCCGCGCCTCGGAGGGCCTGCACCTGACGCCCAAGGGGACCGCCGACCTCGCCCGGGAGACCCGCAAGGCCCGGGCGCTGCTCTCGGTCCCGGCCATCGTGCAGCGGATGGGCGTGCCCGAGGCGACCGTGCGTGACGCCCTGGCCGACGACGGCAAGCTCGCCGAGCTGACCGGCTCCCCGCGCTTCGCCCGCCAGGCCGAGCGCCTCAACCTCATCGACCTGGCCCTGGACAACCCCGACGTGCTCCGCCGCCTCGGCCTGGACCCCAACCTCCTCGACGAGCTGTCCGGCCTGACCCGCCCGGTCCTTGCCGACCGGCTGGCCCTGGCGTTCGAACTGCCGAAGCCGGAGCAGGGGGACGTACGGCTGGACGACGTACGGGTGGAGGAGGACGGCATCCGGGTGCGGGTGTCGGGCTCGGGGCTGACGTTGGGGCGGTGACGACGCGGAATCCGATCCCCCTGTCCTACAGGGCACTTACCATGCCTGACAGCGACAGCAGGAGTGTCTGGGCAGCGGCCCGGCGGGGGAGGCGACCATGGAGATCAGACTCGCGGACGCGCTGAAGGCGCTGCGGGACGAGCTGGCCGAGGCCACGCTCCAGGCAGAGGGGCAGCCTGTCCGGCTGCACGTGGAGAACGTCAACCTGGATCTGCAGGTGACGGTCACCCAGGCCCGGGAGGGCGGCGGCGGGGTGAAGTTCTGGGTCCTGTCTGCGGACGGAAAGGCGTCCGGGAGCACGTCTACCACGCATACTGTGTCGCTCCAGCTGAAAGCGGAGACATCCGACGGTGGCCGGGTGCTCACCGGCGTGGACGGGGCGGCCCCCGTACCCCTGCCGGACTGAGGCACCGACGGGCTGACGGGCACTGGGCATGACGGGCCGGTTCGAGCGGGTCGCACAGGTCGTCGGTACGGGAGACGACTCGCAGCCGCGGTTGATGGGGTCCGGCTTCCTGCTGGTGGGTGACCTGGCGATCACCGCCGCACACGCGGTACGGGACGGAACCAGGCGGTACGAGGTACGGACCGTGGCGTCGGCTCGCCGTGCCGTGGTCCGGACAGTGGTGCCGCACCCCGGTCGTGACCTCGCGCTTCTGGTGCTGGACGCGGAGCGGGACTCGCTGCCACCGGTCCGGTTCGCGGAACTGCCGCGTGACATGGGACAGATCGCGGTGCACGCGGTCGGCTTCCCGCAGTTCACGCTGGAGGAGGCCCAGCCGCGGAGCCATCAGATGAACGGAACCATCCAGCTCGGATCGGACCGCACCGCTCACCAGATACAGATGGCGGTCGGTACGAGCGATCCGTGGCCGTCCACCACCAGCGGATCGCCGTGGTCCGGTTACTCGGGAGCGGGCATCCTCACCGTGTCGGAGGGGATGCTGGCCGGGGTCGTCACCAGCCATCGACCCACCGGTGACCGCAGGGTTCTGACCGGAACCGGCCTGGATGACCTGCGGGACCCCGAGTTCCTGAGAGTCCTCGCCGAGCACGATGTCGAGGCGTCCCCCCTCCCGGCCCGGCAGGTCACCGTTCCCGCCGCTTCCCCCCCGCACTGGCTGCCGCCCGGCGTCGACGCGGTGCTGGACCGCCAGCGGGAGGAGGCGGACGAGCTTCCCTACCGCTTCCGGCAGGACCGCCGTCCTCGTCGGCTGACGGCCGTGTACGTCCGGCAGGTGCTGAGCCGGCCGGAGGAGCGGGAGGCGGAGGGCGCGGTGGGGCGGGAGAGCGCGGAGACCGGGCCCGGGACCAGCCCTACGCGGGAGGCCGGGCCGCCGCAGCGGCTGGAGGACGTCCTGGCGGAGGTGCTGGGCGGTGGCACAGGCGGCCATCTGCTCGTCGAGGCCGGGCCGGGCGTCGGGAAGTCCACGCTGCTGAACAGCTGCGCTCTGGACATGGGTGGCGCCGTCCGCACGGCTCCGAGCGCATCCGGTGCTCTCGTCCCTCTCATGGTCACCGCCTCGCGGCTGGCTGAGACCGGACACTCGCTTGAGAGCGCCGTGGCGCGTACCACCGGTCTCGACACCGGAGACGGCACGCTGCCGCGGCTGCCGCCCGGAGCCCGCTGGCTGATCCTTGTCGACGCGCTGGACGAGGTGCATCACGACCAGCGCGGCCGGTTCATCCACCGCCTGGCCGACCATGCCGGGAGCGACGCGCCCGGCACGCTGTGCGTGCTGGTCACCACCCGCCCGGACCCAGAGGCCACGGAGGAGCTCAAGAAGGCCGGTTTCCCCACCTACCGCCTGGATCCCTTCAGCCGGCCGCGTCTGGAGGAGTTCGCCCGCACGTGGTTCACGGACTCCGGCCATCCGGAGCTGGCCGAGGACTTCCTCCGACAGCTGGACGAGGGCGGACTGAGCGATCTGCTGCGCAGTCCACTCCTGGCGACCGTCACCGCCATCGTCTTCGAGAACGCGCCCGGAACTCCGCTGCCGGACCACCGCTGGGCACTGTACGAGCAGTTCCGGATGCAGTTGCTGACTGCCAAGCGCGATCGGGCGGAGGAGGGGTGGCGACGGCTGACGGCCCGCGCCGGCGGTGTGCCGCGCGCACGGGGTGCCGTGGGCTGGCTCAGGGAGCATCTCGAGGAACTGGTACTCCATCTCGCCCACGCCCGGGTCGCCGACGGAGCCCAGGACCTTCTGTGGACGGCGCTGCGCTGGTGGGAGGAGCACGGCACGGACGAGCAGGGCCGGCGATTCGGTGCGGTCCCGCCCCTCGACGGTTGGCCCAACGCCGTCATGGACGCGCTCCTGGCAACGGGGCTGCTCGTGCGGGAAGGCAGTGGTGTGGAGTTCCTGCACACGACGTTCGCCGAGCATCTGGCCGCGGAAGTGCTCGCCGCGGGTCTTCCGGAGGCCTTCGATCTCCGGGACGAGACCTGGCGTACCAGCCTGCTGGCCGCGTCGGGCCACACAGGCCATCCGCTCAGCGAGCTGCACCGGGATGCGCTCGTCCACTACTGCCACCGTCACCGGGCCGGCGGACGACGGTTGCTGGAATGGCTGTTGACGGAGGCGCACGGAAGCCAGGAGCTGGCCGGCGCTCTGCTGGCGGGGCGGTGCCCGGCCGAGGACACCCACTATCAGCGGTTCCTGGAGATCGTCGAGGCGCGGTCCGGCCCTGCCGTCTGGAGGATGCTGTCCGGCATTCGGCACCCAGCGGTCGAGGCCTACCTCCATGACCGGGCGTTTCGTGCCGGAGCCCCGTACCAGGTGGAGGCTGCCACGGCGCTGATGGCACACCGTCCGGCGGATGCCGCGCAGGCCCTGGTGCGGATCTCCGCAGCGCCGAACGCGAGGATGTTCGACCTACGGCACGCGGCGAGCGCCCTGCTCGACACCCACCCCGAGCACGAGGACGAGGCCGCAACGGTTCTCCAGGCCGTCCTGAGGCACCGGCGGGCCGAGGATTACGACCGGCAGCAGGCTGCCGCCACCCTCGCGGAACTCGGTGACGATCACGCCGCTCAGGCCGCGCGCATCCTCACCGAGATCGCAGGCGACCCCCTGCTGGACTGGAGCCGCCGCCTCTCCGCCGCCATGGCGCTGCCCCGCTTCGGTGAGCGGCACCGCCCGGTCGCGGCTCAGGTGATCCGGGACCTG
This sequence comes from Streptomyces sp. SID5464, assembly GCF_009862985.1. Classification (NCBI taxonomy): domain Bacteria; kingdom Bacillati; phylum Actinomycetota; class Actinomycetes; order Kitasatosporales; family Streptomycetaceae; genus Streptomyces; species Streptomyces sp. SID5464. Next base: position 473,832 of record NZ_WWIQ01000010.1, read on the forward strand.
GTGTCCGATCCCCTCAGCCCTTCGTATTTCCGCCGGCGCGCCGCCGACCAGCTCGCCTCGCTCGGCTCGGCGTACGCCGATGAGGCCGCACAGGTGCTCCAGGGCATCGCCGCCGATCCGGACGTCGATCCACTGGAACGGACACTGTCCGCGATGGAGCTGACCCACTTTCGCCCCCAGCAAAGGGAGTACGCCGCCCGGGCCTGCCGGGCGATCATGGACGACGTCACCCTGGATGCCCACCACCGCGCCTACGCAGGGCGGTTTCTGGCGCGGCTGGGCGGCACCTACGCGGAGGAGGCACGGCATCGGGCGCAGCGCATCCTCGAAGCGCGCAGCAGCGGCAAATGGGCGCGCAGGGCGGCGCAGCAGATCGTTGACAGTACGCCGAAGGAAACGCCGGGGGATCAGCGGTCGGCTTGGCAGCGCATCCTGGACGACCGCCGGACCAGCCCGGGGCTGCGCCTGCACACCGCGACTCTCATGGCGGAGGCCGGAAGCGGTGCCGCCGACGAGGTGGCGTGTGCGCTGTACTCCGTGCTCGTGGACCGGTACAGCAGCCCCGGTGAAAGGGCAGGGGCGGCGGTGGCGTTACAGAAGCTCGGTACTGCGGAACGGGAGACGACCGTCCGGAGGATCCGGTCCCGGCTCATGGACACCAGGACCGCACGGAAGGATCGCCTCATCGCGGCACGCGCGTTGCTCGAGCTCCAGGTGCCGGTGCCGGTGAGTGATCCGGCGCTCTGGCAGGACCTGGTGGCCGACCGTGAGGTCGAGCCGGGTGACGCGGAGAAGGCGCTGAAGGCCCTGCGCGGAACACGTGGTGGTCAGGTCGGGGAGACAGCAGCCGCCCTGCGTCGCCGACTGAGCGATCCCCGGCTGGACGCGGAGCAGCGGGAGCAGGTCGCACAGCGGCTTCACTCGCTCGGCGAACCCTGGCTGGGCCTGATCGTGACCGGGTTGCGGGCCGACCTGAACCGTCCTGACCGCGACAGCAGGCACCGGCGGAACGCCGCGCGGGCGTTGTTGGCGCTCGGTGGCAGCCATGTACCCACGGATCCGGCGGTCCTGTTCGCTCTCGCCACCGATCGTCGGACCAGCGGCAGGGAACGGCTGCTGGCCGCCCGCGCCCTGCTCTGCGTCGACGGTCAGCGGGCCGAAGAGGTGGCTCGAGTGGTCCGCACGATTGCCACACGGCGTAGTTCCGGTGAGATGGACTGGACCACCAGTGGGAACAGGAGCCTCGCCGAGGACATCCTCGTCGATCTGGGTGAGCCGTATGCCGATGACAGCGCGCGAGCGGTCCGCAGGGCGGCCGGACGGCCGTGGACCCGTGCCCGCGACCGCATCGCGATGGCCGGGCTCCTGACCGCGCTGGGGGAGACGCACGAGCCGGCTGCGGCCAGGATCCTGAAAGGTCTCATCAGACGCCGCTCGACGTCCCGCCGGGACCGGGTGCGCGCAGCGGAGGAACTGGCCGGCCTCGGTGGCCCGTACACCGACGAAGCCGTGGAGGTCTTCAGGGCATTCGCCCATGGCCGGCTGGTCGTCGCCCGCGACCGCCGCGATCTGGCCCGCTTCATGGCCACGGTCGGCGGCAGGCACCGGACGTCGGCCGCCGATGTCCTCGCCGGCCTCATCACCAGCCCGTGGACGACCGCCGAGGATCGCGGCCGGGACGTCAAGGACCTGGTCGACCTGGGCGCGGAGTTTCGGCCGGAGGCCATGCGCCTGCTTCGTGCCGTGATCGATGGGGACGGGTACGCCCCAGAAGCCAAGCAGGGCGCCGAGCAGCTGCTGGCATGGCTGACTTCGGACACGCGCGTAAGTTCTGCGTGAATTGCGATTCGGGCCCCTGGAGTTCCTGCGCGAGAACGTGACCCTGCTGCCGCAGGAGACTCTGATCCTCAACGGCACGATCCGCCTCCACGGCCCGTGGAAGTCTGCGTTCTTGATGAAATTTGGTGAGCAGATGTGTTGACCTCTGTTTGAGTCCTCTTCTAGTTTGCGGGAGCCAACGAGCCGCCGCTCTATGCGCGAGGTCTCGCTCACGCAACTGCTCAGAAGGGGACGTCGTGTCACGAAAGACTCATAGGGGGATAGCCGGCCTGGGGGCGCTGCTCGCCTGCGTCACGGCATTCGGCGGAGCACTCGCCTCCCCCGCAGCCGCCTCCCCCACCGCCCCGCCGCCCGTCAGCGACTTCAAGGGCGTCAACTGGGCCGACCCGCGCGACAACTACGCGCACGACGCGGTCGTGCCCTCGGGCCTGTCCACCTCCGACAGCTACGCCACCACGTACGCCAAGTCCACGGCGATCATCGGCGGATTCTCCAAGCTGGGCGCCAACACCGTCCGCCTCCCGGTCAACCCCACCTCCGTGAACGGCCCGTTCTGGAAGTCGTACCGGGGCGCGATCGACGCCGCCACCGCCAAGGGCTTCAAGGTCATCCTGGGCTACTGGGAGGCCGACAACGCCAAGGACGGCAAGATCGACAACCAGGCGTCCTGGGACCAGATGTGGGCGCGGATCACCTCCGCCTACGCCCGCAACTCCAAGGTGTACTTCGAGCCGATGAACGAGCCGTTCGGCTACACCGCCCAGGAGTGGACCGACATCGCCGCGAAGTGGGTGGCCACCCACGGCAACGTGCCCCGCGACCGGATCCTGATCGGCGGCTACAAGTACAGCGAGGACGTCAAGCCGGTGTGCGCCGACCCGCGCCTCAAGGGCACCCGCCTGGCCCTGCACAACTACGGGTTCTGGCACACCGACTGGACCAGCGTCGACCAGTGGAAGCAGGACTTCAAGGCGCGCATCGGCGACTGCGCGTCGCGCACGATCCTCGACGAGTTCGGCGCGTCCATGACGACCGGCCTGGACTACAACGGCCCGGTCAACGGCTCCAACGAGGTCGCGTACATCCAGGCCGCGACCGACACCATCCGCGAGCTGGGCCTGGGCTCCGTCTACTGGCCCGGCCTGCGCAACGGTGACACCTACTCCCTCACCACGCTCCAGGGCACGGGCACGAACCTCAGCCTGACGGTGAACAACCAGAGCGGCCTGGACCGGCTGCACTACGCCTGGAACCAGTAGGAATGGTGCCCTTCCGGGTCCGGCGCCGCTCGTCAGCCGGACCCGGAAGGGAGCCGTCAGGACGCCGAGGGCGTCCAGCCCGCGAGCCAGTCCGCGACCTCCTGGTTCGCGGCCTGCGCGTCGGTCAGGTGCGGCCGGTCGGAGGTCGCCGGACCCGCCCCCGCACCGGTGTTCTTGTACTCGGCGAACCGGTCGTCCTTCCACGAGAAGCCGCTCATGTCGGTCCACGGCGTGGACTTGATCGCGGCACTCAGGTTGGTGTTGCGGACCGTGGTCTGCGGGTCGAGCGAGGCGTCACCGCCCGCGTGCCAGGGCCGGCCGAGGTAGAAGCTGCCGTTCGACACATCGCCGTTCACCGTGGAGTTGGCGATCAGGATGCCCTTGCGGTTCGCGGCGGTGCTCGGCGCGGTGACGTAACCGGCCGAGTCGCCGTTCCAGCGCTTCTTCAGCGTGATGACGGACTTGTCGACGACGGCCGTGGCCCGCCCGAAGATGAAGTCGACGTTCCCGATGACGTACGAGTTGCTGACGTAGACCCGTCCCAGCTTGTCCTTGGCGGCGGTGTCGAGCAGCAGCGTGTCCTGGTCGCCGCTGACGATGATCCCGTCCAGGAACACCTTGTCGGCGGCGGTCCGCAGGGCGACGGCCTGCTGCCCGCTCAGGTTCTGGTTGGCCTTCTCGTCGAAGTCGTTGGAGATGGTCAGGTTCCGCGCCTGGAAGTCGTCGGCCTCGACGGCGACGGTGGCGCTGCCGCCCGTGCCGTACGTGCCGCCGCCGGGCTTCGGCGTCCCGGACGCGTTGTTGTAGACGATCGTCGTGTCCTTGCGGCTGCCGCCGGTGCCCTGGATGGTGACGTGCGGTTTGTTGGAGGGGACCCTCACCGTCTCCCGGTACGTCCCCGGCTTCACGGCGATCACCACGCGCGAGGGGTTGTTGGCGGGTACGGCGTTCACGGCGGCCTGGACGGTCGTGTACTGCCCGCTGCCGTCCTTGGCGACGGTGAGGGTGGTCGCGGCGGCTGCCTTGGTGGAGGCGGCGGCGGTCGTGCCGATGGAGGCACGCGGCCCGGCACCGGACCTGAGGATCGACGGCAGGTCGGCGGCCTTGTCGAGGGAGTAGGGGTAGTAGGCCTTCGGATCGAAGGCGGTCCCGCCGCTCTCGTTGCGCCCGCTGGTGCCGGAGAAGGAGTTCCCGCGCTGGACGATCGCGGCGGCGCTGTCCTTGATGACGGGGTTCTTGATGCCCTGGAAGAGGGAGTTCTCCAGGACCATCTTCGTCGCGCCGCGCGAGTAGTTGCCGTACGACGACTTGATGTCCGTGCCCGGAGCGTCCTCCAGGAAGTTGTTGTAGAGGTGCGCGTGGGCGGCGTTGTCGGTGGACGGGTTGCGCTGCTCGGTCTCGCGGATCCAGTTGTGGTGGATCGTGATGTCCGTCTTGACGTTCTCGGTCCAGCCGATGCCGAAGGTCTTGTTGTTGTCGCTCAGCTTGTTCCAGGAGACGGTGACGTTCGTGCTGTCCTTGCGGACGTCGATGAGCCCGTCGGCCATGTGCCGCAGATCGTTGTGATCGATCCAGACGTGGTGGGCGCCGTCCATCTGGACGGCGTCGAAGTCGTGGTCCTTGTCGTTCCACACACCCTGGTACGAGTCCCGGATGGTCAGGTTCCGGATGATCACGTTGTGCACGCCCTGGCCGAGGAAGAACCCGCCGCCGACGATGTGCCCGGAGGTCCCGGACCCGACGATGGTCTTGTCGGACTGCACCTTGATCTCTTTGCCGACCGGGTTCATGTTGATCGTGCCGGCGACGACGATCACGTACGGCTCGGTGGCCGTCGCGTACTTCTCCAGATCGGCCTGCGTCTTCACGGTGACCGTCTTGCCGTCCCGGCCGCCGTACGTCCCGTTCTGCCCGCGGGAGTTGACGGAGGCGAACCCGTCGGCGGTGTCGGCGGCCCAGGCCGGGACGGCGGCGGAGGCCTGCTGGGCGGTGGAGCCGAGGACGCCGAGGTCGGTGCCGTACGCGAGGGTGCCGGCGGCGGTCAGGGCCAGCGGGACGCCGACCGCCAGGGCCGTGCGGCTTCTGCGGTGCCGGGGCTTGCTGCGCAGCTCACTCATGCGGCGAATCCGTTCCATGCGGCGGGGGGATGGTCCGGGGGGTGGGTTGCCGCTCGGCGCGGAAAGGTTGCCGGGTCTGAACACGATCGTGTGAGGGGGGCAGAGGCCGGGGTGCCTCCTGCTGTGGTGTGGCTACAGTGTTCCCATGGCAGACAACACGACCATCCAGGTGTCACGCGAGGCCCGTGACCATCTCGCGCAGGTGGCCAAAGAGCGGGGGATGACTCTTGGGCAACTTGTGGAGCAGTTGGCCTCCGAGCAGCTCACAGCGGCCCAGATCGCCGAACGCGTGTCCGCCACCAGAAAGGTGCTCCGCGAGCGGATGGGCTGCACGCTGACGGACGAGGAGTTCGACGAGGGGCCGGACGTCTTGGCCAACATCTACGCAGTGGCCGCCGAGAAGATGCACAACCTGCGAGGCAAGGCCGCGTGATCATCCTCGACACCAGCGCTGTGGTCGCCCTGGTGCGGGGGCACCGTGCCCTCCACCTCCTCGCCGACAACGTCGCACACACGCCGGGGGACTGGCTGCACATCCCGGCGCTGTGCCTGATGTATGCCGAGTCCATGGAGAAGGGCGTCGCCGGTGACGTGCTCGCTCTGCCGGGTGTCATGGTCGACCCGCTGAACCAGACCGGTGCAGCGACGGTCGGGGCGATGTTCAGGGACGGCTGGGGTGGCCCCGACCTCTGCCACGCCCTCTATGTCGCGACACCGCACATGGAGACCGGCGGTATGTCCATCATCCTTACAGGCAACGAGAGCGGCTACCCTCCCGGCATCCTCACCGTCGACATCGACTCCCCCGGGATGCTCGGCTTCCACTGACGGGTCACCCATCGCCCTCGCGGAGGCGCTCACCCCGGCTGACCGCGACGCGCAGCACGTCCCCCAGCGACTCCAGGGCCCTCACCAACGCGAAATGCACGGCGCGTTCACCGGCCTTGGGGTCACGGAGTACGGCCTCGGCGCCGGCCAGGACCTGTTCGGCGGAGGCGAGCTGAGCTTGCTCGACGTCATCGGCGAGCCGTGAGAGGCGGCTGTCCGGGTCGTCGGTGCTGAGGTAGCAGGGCTTGCCGTCGGTGCCGGTCCAGGGGAGGAGCCTCATGCGGAGACCTCCACGGTGTCGAGGTACGGCCGTACGAGCGGCGACTCGCAGAGTTCAGCGATACGCAGGCGCACGGAAGTATCCCTTCTCAGGGCAGGGACTTGGGGTTTGACGAGCGGTGATTACCGTTCGTGCCCTCATGGTCACTGGTCGCACGTACGCTGCGGAAGGGGCCAGGTGTTGCCTGGCGCTCCAGGCAACGGTGAGGGGTGACGTGGGCGAAGTGGTTGACGGGGAGCGGGAATCGGGGCGGGCAGTGTTGGGACGAACCCTTCGGTTCCTGCGGGAGAAGGAGGGCAAGTCTCTGGGCCAGTTGGCCGACGAGACCGGGTACGACAAGAGCTACCTGAGCCGCCTGGAATCGGGAGAGCGGCTGTCCAAGATTGCGGTCATGGGGGACCTGGACAGCTATTACGGGTCCGGCGACCTATTGGTGGGCCTCTGGGCGTTGGCACGGCTCGACGCCTTCAAGAACAAGTACAAGAGGTTCATGGGGCTTGAGGCGACGGCCCGGGTCATGCACAAGTACACGCCGAACGTGCCTGGCCTGCTGCAGACCGAGGAATTCGCCCGTGAGGTGTTGTCTGACCCCCAGGCAACGGACCCTCAGGACACAGAGGCGATCGAGGAACAGGTGGCCGCCCGCCTGGGACGGCAACTCCTGCTGCGCAGGCCTCCAATGCCAAACGTCCGTTTCATCATCGACGAGTTGGCCTTCCGCCGTCCCTCCGCAAGCCCGGAGGTGTGGCGTGGCCAGTTGCAGCACATCGAGGACGCGGCTCAGTGGCCCAGCATCGCCATCCAGGTGCTGCCGTTCTCCGCCGGCATCCACCCCTTCATGGCAAAGGGGTCACTCACCCTGCTGTGGCAGGAGGACGGCAGTGCCGTGGCCTACACGGAAGGTGACAGCAGCGGTCTGTTGATGGACGATCCAGAGGACGTTCTGCACCACCGTTTGTCCTACGATCTGCTGCGGGATCTGGCGCTGTCCCCGTCGGACTCGCTGACGTTCATCAGGGACGTACTGGAGGAGCACAGATCATGAAGCTCAGCTGGCGTAAGTCCAGTTACAGCGACGGGGGCGACAACAACTGCCTGGAGGTCGCCGACGGACACCCCGGCGTCGTCCCCGTCCGCGACAGCAAACAGCCGGACGGCCCGATACTCGTGTTCGGCGAAAGCCCCTGGGCGTCGTTCCTCACGTACGTCACCGAGTAACTGTCAGGGCCGGGCCGGTCGCTTCGCCCACGACGGTTTCCAGACCTCCCCCTCCGTCAACCGCGGGCGCGTCGCCAGCAGGTGGTCGCGGAGGGCCGTCAGGCCGGGATGCGGATTGTCCGTGCGCCAGAGGAGGGAGTGCGGGTAGACCGGGGTCGGGTCGCACACGGGGACGAGGCGCAGGTCGTGGTCGGCCGGCCAGACGAGCGGGGTCCGCTCGCTGAGGAACGTCGCCAGGGTCGCGGAACCCGCGATGGTGTCGAGGAGGGCCTCGATGCCGAAGTTGGGGCCGATCGTGTCGATGGACGGGCCGAAGGTCTCGGCGAGTTCGTCGTAGTAGGCCGACCACTCCGTGCCGGGTGCGTTGCCCGGCATCCAGATCCGCTGCCCAGCCAGCTGCGCGGGTGTCACCGAGGCGGCGCGGGCGAACTCGTGGTCGGGGCCGACGCACAGCCGGAGCGGCTCGTCCAGGACGGGGACGGCCTCGATGCCGTCGGGGAGCCGGCGCCCGGGCATGGTGACCGCACGGAACGTGGCGTCGACGGACCCGTCCCGCACGGCGGCCACCGCCGTGTCCGCGTCGAAGAGCGTGACGACGTCCAGGGGAATCTCAGGATGCGCCCGGTGGAAGTCCCGTACCAGCCCCGCGGTGGCGGCCCTGCGACCCAGGACGTCCACCCGCAGCGCGCGTTCCCCGGGGCGCACGGCCGCCACCGCCCGCTCCTCCGCCTGGAGGAGGGCCCGGGCGTGCGGCAGGAGCACCTGCCCGTCGATGGTGAGCTCCGCTCCACGCGGCGTACGCACCAGCAGCCGCACCCCGAGGTCCTTCTCCAGCGCGGCGATGCGCTTGGAGACCGCCTGCTGGGTGAGCGACAGGTCCACGGCGGCCTTCTGGAACTGCCCGGCGTCGGCGATCGCGACAAAGGCCCGTACGGCTTTGAGGTCCACGGCGACAGCTTTCCATCTCATGCGCCGAGCACGCGGTGCAGCCCCGGCTCGGTGTCCGGAGCGCTGATCGAGCCGTAGCCGAAGCGCGTCGCCCCCCCCAGGGCCCCCGTCCGGGATCAGCCCCCCGGGGACCACCCGCCAGGATCACCCACCCGCAGCCAGCCGCCACCGCCGGCGCCGCAACGGCTCCACCGCCGCCAGCGCTCCCCCGAGCACCGCCCCCACCAGCACCACCGCCCACCGGTCGTGCGCCGCCGGCCACCGGTCGTCCTCCACCGGGACGAACAGCGCCCACCGGCCGGGCCAGAACAGCATGACCAGGACCGCCGAGGTCAGCAGGCCGGCCGCGACCCGCGGGCCGGGCCGCGGCGTCTCGCTGCAGCGCACCGTGACCGCCGCACCGGCCACCGCCAGGGCGAACGCCGCCCCGGCCTCCAGCGTGATGTCGGCGACCGGCGGCCGCAGGTCCGGCGGCACGAGGAGCAGGGCCAGGACCCACCAGGCCGCCGTGGCCGGGACGGCGAGGGCCACCCGCAGCGCGACCCGGACGGGGCGCGGGGTCGGCACGGTGGCCGTGGTGTGCCGGGCCGGGTCGTCCAGGAGGAACACCAGGCCCATCGCGAAGGCCAGGACCGCGGCCCGCAGCAGGTGCAGGGAGAGGCGTTCGCCCGTCTCGCCGGTCATCCGGGGGAGCGCGGCGAGCAGCAACCCCGCGCCGCCGGCCGTGCCGACCACGCCCAGGGGCAGGGTCCGGCAGACGGGGAGGACCAACTCCCGTGTCAGTCGAGGCACTTGTCGTCCCCATCGGGCGCACGCACACCCAGCAGCCGCGCCGCCCGGGCCGCCGTCACCTTCGGCGCGGTCAGCTCGGCCCAGTGGGACTTCACCCGCGCGGTGACCTCGCCCCGGGGCCGGTCGAACAGCTCGCGCAGCACCTCCGTCTGAGCGGCCGTCATGTACATCCCGTCCGTCGGCTGGAGCACGAAGGCCGAGCCGGTCACGCTGTCGTCGAGGCGGACGCGGCGCAGCGCCGCCATCGGGTCGGACTCCCAGCCCAGGGCCAGCCACATGACGGTGACCATGCGGCCGTCGCACATCGAGGTCGACGCCTTCTCGTCCCCCGCGACCAGCACGCCGGCCACGGCGGCGGAGAACTCGGGGACGCGGTTCCCGCCCCACTGCGTGCCCACGGTCACCTCGTGCGGCCGCTCCAGAGGCATCAGCGCACCGTCGCCGGAGAGCCCGTAACGGGCCTCGACCCGCTGCCGTACGACGACGTCCTGCTCCTGCGCGCCGCCCCCGGCCAGGGACCGCACCCGGTCCACGACCCCGGCCCAGTCCGCGACCCGCGGCCCCCACTCGGGGAACGCGCAGTACGTCGACCCGTCCCGCCGGACACAGGACTGCACCTGCTCCGGGTGCACGGTGGCCCGCTCCCGGGCTCGCGCCAGCCCGGCGGAGTCGCCGCCGGCCTGGGCCACTCCGCCCACCAGCGTCATGGCCACCGCCCCGGCGACCCCGGCCACCACCACCGGCTTACGGCCACCGGCGACCAGCACCGCCACCAGGCCCGCGCACAGCGCCAGCCCGGCCAGATACAGCGCGTGCCAGGCGGCGGGCCGGCCCAGCAGGTCGGACGGCAGCGTGTTGGAGGTCGACTCGCCGACCACCGGCACGAGCCACCGGGTCACGCCGTCGCCAGCGCCCGTGCCGAAGAGGAACAGGAACAGGAAGAACACGACCGTCAGCGGGGCGGCGAGCGCCGACCTCACCAGCTGGGCCATGAGCAGCCCGGCCAACCCGGACAGCAGCACGGTCAGCGGCCCCACGAGCAGTTCGGCCACCGAACCGTGCCCGATCGCCCCGGGCCTGAGCGCCTCCCAGCCGAACTGCGCGGCCACGCACCCGGCGGTGAGCAGGGCCACGGCCACGACCGACAGCGCATGGGCGGCCGTACGCCGCCACGGCGGGAGGACCAGCACCGCGAAGTGCTGCTCCGTCCCGTGCCGCCACGAGCGCAGCGCGGCGCGGTTGACGGCCAGCAGCACCGCGAGACCGACCAGCATCGGCGCGCTCTGGGTGGCCCGGTCGGCGTCCTGGAGGGCCGGGTAGCCGCCCCAGGCCTTCCCGCTGCGCCACACGGTCCAGCCCAGGTACACGAGGAAGGCGATGACCACCGGCAGTCTCGTCAGCAGCCGGCGCGTCTCGAACAGGGCCAGCGCGAACACGGCGGCCCGGGCCCCGCCCGCCTCGGTCTCCACGGCGGGCCGGACCGGCTGCTCCACCACCGCGGTCATGCCGCCACCTCCACGGCGTCACCGTCGAGGGTGAGCAGGTAGCCGTCCTCCAGGGTGGGTTCGAGCAGCTCCGCCCCGTCCGGCGGATCCCCCACGTTCCGGAAGGACCCGGTCCCCGTACGCCACCCCGCCCTGGCGCCCGGATCGCGCTCCGTGCTGCTCCACACCCGCCCCGCGGCCCGCGCCGTCAGCTCGGCCGGAGTGCCCTCGAACCGGACCCGGCCGCCGGCCATGACCAGCACCCGGTGACAGAGCATCGCCACGTCCTCGGTCTGGTGGGTGGAGAGCAGCACCGTGCGCCCCTCCCCGGCCCCCGCGATCAGCTCCCGGAACCGCATGCGCTGTTCGGGGTCCAGCCCGACGGTGGGCTCGTCCAGCACCAGGAAGCCGGGATCACCGACCAGGGCGGCCCCCAGGGCGACCCGCTGCCGCATCCCGCCGGAGAGTTTGCGGATCCGCTTGCCCCGTACGTCGGCCAGCCCCACCTCGTCGAGCACCCGCCGCACCTCGCGGTGCCGGGCTGCCCGGTCGGTCATCTCCTTGAGGATCGCCACGTAGTCGACGAACTCGAAGGCGGTGAAGTCCGGGTGGAACCCCGGCGTCTGCGGCAGATAGCCCAGCCGGCGCCGTACCTCCTGCCTGCCCCGCGCGGTGCCCGGGTCGTGCCCGAGCACGGTGAAGGCACCCCGGTCGGCGGGCAGGGCCGTGGCGAGGACCCGCAGCAGCGTGGTCTTGCCCGCGCCGTTGGGGCCGAGCAGCCCGGTGACGCCGCCGGTCAGCCGCAGCGACACGTCGTCGAGGGCCCGGGTGCCGCCGTAGCGGAGGCTGAGCCCGGAGGCGGACACGGTCGGAGTCATACGGCACGTCCCTGGAAGAGATCGAAGCGGTCACGGAGGAGGAAGAGCAGCCCGGCGGCGAGCGCGGCGACCAGGGCCGCCACGCCCTGCCCGGCGACGGTGAACGGCGCGAGCGGCAGCCCGGGGTCCGCCCGCAGGGCGTCGGCCAGCACCAGCAGCCCGACCCACGCCCCGCCGACCAGCGACGGCGCGAGCACCGGACCCAGCCGGGGCGTCAGCGCCAGCCCGGTCGCGGTGAGCGCGAGCGCGGGCAGCAACCAGGCCAGCGCATGCAGCCCGTACGCGGGCAGCGCGAGCGTCGCGAGCCCGTTCAGCCCCAGCACCACGCCCAGCACGGCCACCGTCCGGATCATCAGCAGCCGGAACCCGTGCATCGGCGCGACGACGGCCATCTCGTACGCCGGATCCAGCGCGGGCCCGTACGACAGCGCCACCCCCGCCAGCGGCAGCAGCGGCGCGAGCGCGAGGAACAGCGTGGGGAACTCCCCGCCCCGCACGGCGTGCCCCGCCCCGACGCTCAGCAGCAGCACGGCGACGACGGCCCCCAGCCACGACCGCCGCAGCACCGGCGCCGCCGCCAGCAGCCGCGCGGTGTGCCCGGCGACCCCGGCCCGCACCAACAGCGACTCCAGCACCCCTGCCCGGGGCGCGTCGAGCTCGGCGTCGAGCCGCTCCCACCCCGCGTCGAGCGCGACCGGATCACTCACCTCGGCGAGCACGCCCCGGCACGCGGCACAGGCGCCCAGGTGCGTGTCGGCGGACCACAGAGCCGGTGCCGCCAGCTCGCCGCGCGCGTAGGCGCGCAGATCCTCTTCAGGCACATGCCAGCTCATGCCAACGCCTCCCGCAACTGCTTGCGGGCCCGCATCGCCCGCGTCTTGACCGTCCCCGGCGGAATCCCCAGCAGCACGGCCGCCTCCCGGGTCGAGAGCCCGTCGATGACGGTCGCCTGCAACACCGCCCGCAGCTCCGGCGACAGCCGGACCAGCGCGCCCGCGAGGTCCCCGTGCTCCACCCCCGCGAGCACGCGCTCCTCCGCCGACACCTCGTCCCGGTGCCTGAGCCGCGCCAGCGCCTGCCGCAGCCGCCCCCGGGCCCCGTCACCCCGCAGCGCGTCCACCAGCCGCCGCGACCCGATGCGCCACAGCCACCCGGCCACATCGCCCTCCTCCCGGTAGCGGGCCTTGCCCCGCCACACCGCGAGGAACGTCTCCTGTACGACGTCGTCGACGACACCCGCGTCGGCGCACCGGCCCCGCAGCCGGGCACGGAGCCACGGCGCGTACCGCCGGTACAGCTCCTCGAAGGCCCGCCGGTCGGCGTCCGCGGCAACGGCCCGCAGCAGCTCCCCGTCGCTTCTCGTTTCGCTCACGTCTCCTCATCGGACGACCCCGTTCGACCGGTTCACGAAAGCACGCCCGACTTTCCGCCGGCACCGGACGCACCCCCGCGAGCCGCCCCCCGCTATCCCACACGTCATGTCTCCGTAACCATCGATTCAGACGAGCTTGCGAGGCTCGGCCAATGACTCCCGCCGTGCCAGAGCCTTCACCGCCCCAAGAGGGGCCTGGGGGGAACGGGAACACTCATGTGACGCCCCCGCTCCCGCCCGCGCTCTCCGACGCGCCCGTGATGCTCGCGGCGCGGAAGAATGGGGCCATGAGCCAGCCGAACACCCAGGCACAGGTCCAGCACGCGCAGCCCTCCGTGGGCTCCATAGCAGCCCACCGCCCTCACACCATCGCGGCGGCCGTCTCCGACCTCGAACCCGACATCGACGCGGACCTCGACGCGTACGAGGAGTCGCAGGTCGACGGCGTCCAGCTGCCCCAGGGACGTTTCCTCGACCGGGAGCGCAGCTGGCTCGCGTTCAACGAGCGCGTTCTCGAACTCGCCGAGGACCCGAACACGCCGCTGCTGGAGCGGGCCAACTTCCTCGCGATCTTCGCCAGCAACCTGGACGAGTTCTTCATGGTCCGGGTGGCCGGCCTGAAGCGCCGCATCGCCACCGGCGTGGCCACCCGCTCCGCCTCCGGCCTCCAGCCCCGCGAGGTGCTGGAGATGATCTGGGCCCGCTCCCGGGAGCTCATGGCCCGGCACGCCGCCTGCTACCACGAGGACGTCGCCCCCGCACTCGCGGAGGAGGGCATCCACCTGGTCCGCTGGAGCGAGCTCCAGGAGAAGGAGCAGGCCCGCCTGTTCACCCTGTTCCGGCACCAGATCTTCCCCGTCCTGACGCCCCTGGCGGTCGACCCGGCGCACCCCTTCCCGTACATCTCCGGCCTGTCCCTGAACCTGGCCGTCGTCGTACGGAACCCGGTCACGGGCCACAAGCACTTCGCCCGCGTGAAGGTGCCGCCGCTGCTGTCGAGGTTCCTGGAGAGCTCCCCGGGCCGCTACGTCCCCATCGAGGACGTCATCGCCGCCCACCTGGAGGAGCTGTTCCCGGGGATGGAGGTGCTGGAGCACCACGCCTTCCGCCTGACCCGGAACGAGGACCTCGAGGTCGAGGAGGACGACGCCGAGAACCTGCTCCAGGCCCTGGAGAAGGAGCTCATGCGGCGCCGCTTCGGGCCGCCGGTGCGCCTGGAGGTCGAGGAGTCCATCGACCGCGAGGTCCTGGACCTGCTGGTGCGCGAGCTGAAGATCAGCGAGGCCGAGGTGTACCCGCTGCCGGGCCCGCTGGACCTCACGGGCCTGTTCCGGATCGCCTCCCTCGACCGGCCCGAGCTGAAGTACCGCAAGTTCGTCGCCGGCACCCACCGCGACCTCGCCGAGGTCGAGTCGGCGTCCGCGCCGGACATCTTCGCCGCGCTGCGCGAGCGGGACGTCCTGCTGCACCACCCGTACGACTCGTTCTCCACCTCCGTCCAGGCCTTCCTGGAGCAGGCGGCCGGCGACCCGGACGTCCTCGCGATCAAGCAGACCCTGTACCGGACCTCGGGCGACTCCCCCATAGTCGACGCCCTCATCGAGGCCGCCGAGACCGGCAAGCAGGTCCTCGTGCTGGTCGAGATCAAGGCCCGCTTCGACGAGCACGCCAACATCAAGTGGGCGCGCAAGCTGGAGGAGGCCGGCTGCCACGTGGTCTACGGCCTGGTCGGCCTGAAGACCCACTGCAAGCTGTCGCTGGTGGTCCGCCAGGAGGGCGAGACGCTCCGCCGCTACAGCCACGTCGGCACCGGCAACTACCACCCGAAGACGGCCCGCCTCTACGAGGACCTCGGCCTGCTCACGGCCGACCCGCAGGTCGGCGCGGACCTCTCGGACCTCTTCAACCGCCTCTCCGGCTACTCGCGCCGAGAGACCTACCGCCGTCTGCTCGTCGCCCCCAAGTCGCTGCGCGACGGCCTGGTCTCGCGGATCACCAAGGAGATCCAGCACCACCGCGCCGGGCGGCCCGCGTACGTCCGGATCAAGGTCAACTCGATGGTCGACGAGGCCGTCATCGACGCCTGCTACCGCGCGGCCCAGGCGGGCGTGCCGGTGGACGTCTGGGTGCGCGGCATCTGCGCGCTGCGCCCGGGCGTGGCGGGCCTGTCGGAGAACATCCGGGTCCGCTCCATCCTCGGCCGCTTCCTGGAGCACTCACGGGTGTTCGCCTTCGGCAACGGCGGCGAGCCCGAGGTGTGGTTCGGCAGCGCCGACATGATGCACCGCAATCTCGACCGCCGGATAGAGGCCCTGGTCCGGGTCACCGACCCGGCGCACCGGGCGGCCCTGAACCGGCTGCTGGAGACCGGCATGTCCGACGCCACCGCCTCCTGGCACCTCGGCCCGGACGGCGACTGGACCCGGCATGCGACCGACGCGGACGGCCAGCCCCTGCGCAACGTCCAGGAGATGCTCATAGACGCCCGGAGGCGCCGGCGTGGCACAGCGACACCTTGACCCGACGGACCCCCTGGCCGGGCCCTCCCCCACCGGGGACACCCTCGCGGGCTACCTGCGGGCCCAGGCCACGGAGTTCCTCCGCGCGCTGCGCCTGCACCGGGAGACCGGCTCCGGGGCGAACGGCGCGGAGGGGCCCGTCGAGGCGGCCCGCGCGCTACGCCGCTCGGCCCGCCGCATCAGCGCCACCCTGCACACGTTCCAGTCCCTCCTCGACACGGACTGGTGCGAGGGCATGCGCCCGGAACTGGCCTGGGTGTCCGGCACGCTGGCCATGGAACACGCGTACACGGCCCGCCTGGAACGCCTGTTGAACGCCTTGCACCGCTTGTCGGGTTCGACAGCGCTCCCGTCCCAGACCGCCGACTCGGCTGCGGGCGGTCGTGCCGCCGGGGCGGCACCCGTCCCCAGGACAGCGGCACCCCGAGACGCCGGGCTGCGGACCCCCCCGACCAGCACCACAGAACGCGGCAACCTCACAGTCGGCGCAGCAAAGGCAGGCGCCCTGCTCGACCGCCAACTGACACTGGCCCGCACCCGAGCCCACTCCACCGCCCTGCAAGCCATGGGCTCCAGCCGCTTCCACGCCATCGCGGACAAGGTCGCCGTCCTGGCCAGCGAGGTCCCCCTGACCCCAGCCGCGGCCACCGCGGACCTCCGCCCCCTGGCCACCGCCGCGAAGGACCGCCTCACCGACGCCGTAGCCGCCCTCCCCCTCATCACCGCGGGCCATCCGTACAACGCCGCCGCCCTCATCCACGGCCTGTCCCCGGACACGGTCCCGCACCCGCAGGACGCCCCCTGGCACCAGGTCCGCCTGCTCCTGCGCCTGCACCGCTACGCCCGCGAAGCCGTCAGCGGACCCAAGGGCAACGCCGTCGTCGACCTGCGCCTGCTCTCCGCCGGCCAGGCCCTGAACCGCCACCGTGACGCCTCGGAGGCGGCGGCAGCGGCGGCCCAGGCGGCCCGTACCCCACGGATCGCCCCGGCCACTGCATACGCCCTCGGCGTCCTCCACGCCGACCAGCGGCACGAGGTGGAGGCGGCACGTTTCGCCTTCCAGCAGGCCTGGCAGAAGGAGGCGGAGGCGGTGAGCACCCGGTGAGCTCCGGCTCCCCCGAGGACACCACCGTCCAGGCGGCCGGCTGTGTCCTGTGGCGCCGCTCCCCCGTCACCGGCGGGCTGGAGCTCTGCCTCGTGCACCGGCCGAAATACGACGACTGGTCCTGGCCGAAGGGCAAGCTGAAGCGGGACGAGGAGCCGCTTGCCGGCGCCCTGCGCGAGGTGGCCGAGGAGACGGGCTGCCGGGCCGAGCCGGGCGCCGAGCTGCCCACCCAGCGCTACCTGGCGAACGGCCGCCCCAAGCAGGTCCGCTACTGGGCGGCCGAGGCGAGGTCCTGCGCGTTCGCCCCGACGGACGAGGTGGACCGGGTGCTGTGGCTGACACCTGTCGCCGCCCGCGCCCGCCTGACCCAGCCCCACGACCGCCCCTTGGTCGACGCGCTGCTCGCCGTGCTGAACCGGTCAGAACCGGCCACAACCGGCCGGGAGAGCGGACCGAACCGGCCGGAAGCGGACTGAACCCCTCAGCTTCGGAAAGCGGAACCCTCACGTGCTCTCCCCGTAAGCATTCCGTGACCTAACCACACCGTCGGCAGGGGTTCACCCGTCGTTCATGTCTGGCCATCGGCGCCTTCACCTGATCTGCCTAATTTCGGCCGTACCAGATAGCGAGCCGCGCCTGCCGTGCGCGGCCTCGTCCAGCGTCACCAGACTTCGCACGCCGCCGATTCAGGACGGCGGCTCCTGGAAGGAACTCAAGTGAAGCTTCAGCGCATGAACCGGCGGGCCCTCGCTCTCGGTGCTCTCGCCGTCTCCGGCGCCCTGGCCCTCACGGCGTGCGGCTCCGACGAGACCGGCAACCCGGGCGGAGGCTCCTCCAACGCCGCCGCCCCGAGCAACATCAAGTGTGACGACGCCTCGGGCCAGGTGCTCGCCGACGGCTCCTCCGCGCAGAAGAACGCGGTCGACGCGTGGGTCAAGCAGTTCTCGGCGGCCTGCAAGGTGGAGATCAACTACAAGGCCGGCGGTTCCGGTGCGGGTGTCACCGCGTTCACGCAGGGCCAGGTCCCCTGGGCCGGTTCGGACTCGGCGCTGAAGCCCGAAGAGGTCGAGGCCTCCAAGAAGATCTGCTCCGGCGGCCAGGGCATCGACCTGCCGATGGTCGGCGGCCCGATCGCCGTGGGCTACAACGTCCCGGGCGTCGACAAGCTCGTCCTGGACTCGTCGACGATCGCCAAGATCTTCGACAGCAAGATCACCAACTGGAACGACCCGGCGATCGCGAAGCTGAACCCCGACGCGAAGCTGCCCAACCTCAAGATCCAGGCGTTCCACCGCTCGGACGAGTCCGGCACCACGGACAACTTCACCAAGTACCTGATCGCCACCGCCAAGAAGGACTTCCCCTACGAGGGCGGCAAGGCCTGGCAGGCCAAGGGCGGCCAGTCCGCTCCGCAGTCCTCCGGGGTCGCCGCGCAGGTCAAGCAGACCGCCGGCGCGATCGGCTACTTCGAGCTGTCGTACGCCAAGGACGGAATCAAGACCGTCGCCATCGACACCGGCGCCGCCAAGCCGGTCGAGGCGACCGTCGAGAACGCCACCAAGGCGATCGCGGAGGCCAAGGTCGTCGGCACCGGCAAGGACCTCGCCCTGAAGCTGAACTACGGGACCAAGGCCGACGGCGCCTACCCGATGGTCCTGGTGACGTACGAGATCGTCTGCGACAAGGGCAACAAGGCCGAGACCCTGCCCGCGGTCAAGGCGTTCCTGCGCTACGCGGCCTCGGAGGACGGCCAGAAGATCCTCGCCGAGAACGACTACGCGCCCATGCCCGAGGAGATCATCGGCAAGGTTCGCACGACCGTCGAGAGCCTGAGCTGACCTGAGTGCGGTCCGGATCTCCCCGCGGGAGACCGGACCGCACCGTCCGGTGCACCGCCGCCAAGGGCCGCACAGCACGTGCGGTTCCGCAGACCGGAGAACCCGATGGACACAACACAGATAGCTGACGCACCTCCCCCCACGCAGCCGCCCACGGCCGAGCAGAAGCGCGCGGCCCGTGGCGCCACCCGACCCGGAGACCGGATCTTCCTCGGTCTGTCCCGTGGCTCGGGCATTCTGCTGCTGCTGATCATGGCCGCGATCGCGGGCTTCCTCACCTACCGTGCCGTCCTCGCCATCAGCAAGGACGACGGCAACTTCCTGACCACCTTCGAGTGGAACACCGGTGTCAACCCGCCGGTCTTCGGCATCGCGGTCCTGGCCTACGGCACGATCGTCTCCTCGATCATCGCCATGGTCATCGCGGTCCCGGTCTCGGTCGCCATCGCGCTGTTCCTCACTCACTACGCCCCGCGCCGGCTGCGCGGCCCCATCGCCTATGTGATCGACCTGCTGGCCGCCGTGCCGTCCATCGTCTACGGCCTGTGGGGCGCCCTGGTCCTCGTCCCGCACATGAACGGCCTCTTCGGCTGGCTGAACGACTACCTCGGCTGGACCGGCATCTTCTCCTGGCAGGGCGGCGCCGCGCGCTCCATGCTCACCGTGGGCATCCTGCTCGCGATCATGATCCTGCCGATCATCACCAACGTGAGCCGCGAGGTCTTCCGCCAGGTCCCGCAGATGCACGAGGAGGCGGCCCTGGCGCTCGGCGCCACGCGCTGGGAGGTCATCCGCATGGCGGTGATCCCCTTCGGCCGCTCCGGCGTCATCTCGGCCTCGATGCTCGGCCTCGGCCGCGCCCTCGGCGAGACGATGGCCGTCGCCACCGTGCTCTCGCCCGACTTCCTGATCCACACCAGCCTGCTCGACCCGGGCGGCGGCACCTTCGCCCAGAACATCGCCAGCAAGTTCAGCGAGGCCACCGAGTTCGGCCGTGACGCGCTGATCGCCTCCGGTCTGGTCCTGTTCGTCATCACCCTGCTGGTCAACGGCGCGGCCCGCGCGATCATCGCCCGCCGCAAGGAGTACTCGGGGGCCAACGCATGAGCACCACATCCTCCCTCGCCCCCAAGCGGCCCAGTACCCTGCGCGGCGGCCACCTGCCCAAGTGGGCTCCGTGGGCCATCGCCGCCGGATCCGTCGCCCTCGGACTCGGCATCAGCGCCGCCGCCGGCCTGCACAGCAGCGTCCAGTGGGCGCTGATCGCCGCGATCCTGCACGTCCTCGGTACGTACGTCATCGCGGCCCGGGTCGAGAACCGCCGCCAGGCCAAGGACCGCGTGGTCACCTCGCTGGTGTGGGTCGCTTTCCTGCTCGCCGTGGTGCCGCTGGCCTCGCTGGTGTGGTCGACCGTCCAACGCGGCGTGAAGGTCCTCGACGTCTACTTCCTGACCCACTCGATGGGTGTGGTCGCCGACTCGGAGACGGGCGGCGGCATCTACCACGCCATTCTCGGCACGCTGGAGCAGGTCGGCCTCGCCACGCTGATCGCCGCGCCGATCGGCGTGCTCACCGCGATCTACCTGGTGGAGTACGGGCGCGGCAACCTCGCCCGGGCCGTCACCTTCTTCGTCGACGTCATGACCGGCATCCCGTCGATCGTCGCCGGCCTGTTCATCCTCAGCCTCATGCTGATGTTCGACATGGAGCCCTTCGGCTTCGCCGGGTCACTCGCCCTCGCGATCCTGATGATGCCGGTCGTCGTCCGCTCCACGGAGGAGATGCTCAAGCTCGTCCCGAACGAGCTGCGCGAAGCCTCTCTCGCGCTCGGCGTGCCCAAGTGGCGCACCATCCTGAAGGTGGTCCTGCCGACGTCGATCGGCGGCATCACCACCGGCATCATGCTGGCCATCGCCCGCATCGCCGGTGAGACCGCGCCCGTGCTGCTGCTCGTCTTCGGCAGCAAGTTCATCAACGCCAACCCCTTCGAGGGCGCGCAGGCGTCGCTCCCGCTGTACATCTACCAGCAGTACGGATCGGGCGAGGTCACGGCGTACGACCGCGCCTGGGCGGCGTCCCTCACCCTGATCGCCTTCGTGATGATCCTGAACCTGGTGGCCCGCGGGATCGCCCGCTGGAAGGCCCCGAAGACCGGTCGCTGACGCGGCCACAGCGACTGATCTGACTGTCTGGAAGTGAAGTAATCATGGCCAAGCGAATCGACGTGAGCGGACTGACCGCCTACTACGGCTCCCACAAGGCGATCGAGGACATCTCGATGACCGTCGAGCCGCGCTCGGTGACGGCGTTCATCGGCCCGTCCGGCTGCGGCAAGTCGACGTTCCTGCGCACGCTGAACCGGATGCACGAGGTGACCTCGGGCGGCCGGGTCGAGGGCAAGGTGCTCCTGGACGACGAGGACCTCTACGGCACGGGCATCGACCCGGTGTCCGTGCGCCGCGAGGTCGGCATGGTGTTCCAGCGGCCGAACCCGTTCCCCACCATGTCGATCTTCGACAACGTGGCGGCGGGGCTGCGGCTGAACGGCAACTACAACAAGAGCGAGCTCTCCGACATCGTCGAGCGGTCGCTCAAGGGCGCCAACCTCTGGAACGAGGTCAAGGACCGCCTGAACAAGCCCGGCTCCGGCCTCTCCGGCGGTCAGCAGCAGCGGCTGTGCATCGCGCGGGCGATCGCGGTCGAGCCGAACGTCCTGCTCATGGACGAGCCCTGCTCCGCCCTCGACCCGATCTCCACCCTCGCCATCGAGGACCTGATCGGTGAGCTGAAGGAGCGCTTCACGATCGTCATCGTGACGCACAACATGCAGCAGGCGGCGCGGGTCTCCGACCGCACGGCGTTCTTCAACCTGTCGGCGGTGGGCCAGCCCGGCAAGCTCATAGAGATCGACGACACGGAGCGCATCTTCTCCAACCCGTCGGTCCAGGCCACGGAGGACTACATCTCCGGCCGCTTCGGCTGAGCCACCCTCGCCGAGACCCCTCGCGGTGCTGCATGGCGGTGCCATCGCGAGGCCGAAAAGGGCCCGCCCCTACTCCCAGGGGCGGGCCCGTTCGCGTACGCGGTGGTTCTGCTCCGGCTACAGAAACGCCAGACTGACGATCCCGTACGACGCCGCGGCCACCAGCGCGGCGGCCGGCATCGTGATGAACCACCCCAGGATGATGTTCTTGGCGACGCCCCACCGCACGGCGTTCACCCGCTTCGTCGCCCCGACGCCCATGATCGCCGAAGTGATGACGTGCGTCGTGGAGATCGGCGCCTTGAACAGGAACGCCGTGGCGAACATGATCGACGCCCCCGTCGTCTCCGCCGCGAAGCCCTGCGGCGGATCCAGCTCGATGATCTTCCGCCCCAGCGTCCGCATGATCCGCCACCCGCCGGCGTACGTCCCCAGCGACAGCATCACCGCACAGGCGATCTTCACCCACACCGGGATCGGGTCGCCGTAGTCCTCGACATCGGCGATGACGAGCGCCATCACCACGATGCCCATCGTCTTCTGCGCGTCCTGGAGACCGTGCCCCAGCGCCATCCCGGCCGCCGAGACGGTCTGGGCTATCCGGAAACCGCGCTTGGCCTTGTGCGGGTTGGCCTTGCGGAAGATCCACATGATCGCGGTCATCACCAGGTAACCGGCCAGCAGGCCGACCACCGGGGAGATGAACATGGGGATGACGACCTTCTCCAGCACCCCGTGCCAGTAGACCGTCGTCCCACCGGCGAGCGCGGCCCCCACCATGCCGCCGAACAGCGCGTGCGAGGAGGAAGAGGGCAGCCCGAAGTACCAGGTGATGAGGTTCCAGACGATCGCACCCACCAGCGCGGCGAAGAGGATCCCCATCCCCTTCGACCCCACGGGCGTCTGGATCAGTCCCTCGCTGACGGTCTTGGCGACCCCGGATCCCATGAACGCACCGGCGAGGTTCATCACCGCGGCCATGGCCAGCGCGGCCTTCGGCGTCAGCGCCCGCGTCGACACGGACGTGGCGATCGCGTTCGCCGAGTCGTGGAAGCCGTTGGTGTACGTGAAGAACAGCGCGACCGCGATGGTCACGACCAGAGCAAAGGTGTCCATGAAGGGCTCAGGACTCCTTGACGGCGATGGTCTCCACCGTGTTCGCCACGTGCTCGAACGCGTCCGCCGCTTCCTCCAGCACGTCCACGATCTGCTTGAGCTTGAGGACCTCGATGGCGTCGTACTTGCCGTTGAAGAGGTGCGCGAGCAGCTTGCGGTGGATCTGGTCGGCCTGGTTCTCCAGCCGGTTGACCTCGATCCAGTACTCGGTGAGGTTCTCCATCGTCCGCAGGTGCGGCATCGCTTCGGCCGTCAGTTCGGCAGCGCGCGCCAGTACCTCGATCTGCTGGTCGACGCCCTTGGGCAGTTCCTCGACGTTGTAGAGGACGACCAGGTCGACGGCCTCCTCCATGAAGTCCATGATGTCGTCGAGGGACGAGGCGAGGGAGTAGATGTCCTCGCGGTCGAAGGGCGTGATGAACGAGGAGTTCAGCTGGTGGAAGATCGCGTGCGTGGCGTCGTCACCTGCGTGTTCCGCTGCCCGCATACGCTCTGCGATCTCGGCCCGGGCGGAAGCGTCCGCCCCGAGCAGTTCCATCAGGAGTTTCGAGCCCGTGACGATGTTGTCCGCGGACGCGGCGAACATGTCGTAGAAGCTCGTCTCCCTGGGGGTCAGACGAAATCGCACGTGGGGTCCTCGGCTTGCTTCGGTTTCGGTCAGGCTGATGCTAGGCGCATCATCCGGCCACGGCTATCGGGCCGCCCACCAGTGTCGCCCATCAGGCACAGTGATGAGCACGGGGGCGGTCCAAGGGCCGTATACCCAGCAAAGTTCGATACCATATACCCACTAGGGGTATATGTCGGCTCACTGCTCACCAGGAGGACGCGATGACGGACGTGACCGACGTCACGGATGCCGGGGATGTCGCGGATGTCACCGCCGGAGCGGATGTCACCGCCGACGCGGACGTCGTGACCGACCACGACCGGGGCGTGCACGGCTACCACAAGCAGAAGGACGAACACCTCAAGCGCCTGCGCCGGATCGAGGGCCAGATCCGCGGCCTGCAGCGCATGGTCGACGAGGACGTCTACTGCATCGACATACTCACGCAGGTCTCCGCCTCCACCAAGGCCCTGCAGTCCTTCGCCCTCCAGCTGCTGGAGGAGCATCTGCGGCACTGCGTCGCCGACGCGGCCCTCAAGGGCGGTGACGAGATCGACGCGAAGGTCAAGGAGGCGACCCAGGCGATCGCGCGCATGCTGCGGACCTGAGCCCGCCTCAGTCCCGGGAGGAGTCGCGCTCCTCGGCCACTTTCAGCACCTCGTCGATGCTCTCCAGGCTGAGCCGCTCCTCGTGGGCGGCCGAGGCCGCGATGATCAGCTCTCCGCACAGCTCGATCTCGGCGAGGGCCACGTGGTCCTGAACTGCCGTACCGCCGACCGGAGCCACGTGCATCACCTCATCTCTGCCGTTACCGACTTCCTAGAGTAGGGAGCGGCCTACACACCGCGCATGGCACGGACGGGCTAGTTCGCGCCGGTCACTCCTCGGCGATCTTGCCCGCGTAGATGTCGTCGGTGTCCGGCAGTCGTACGCGCACCGAGGCCCCGAAATCGTAGAGCAACGTGGTCGAGGCGACGGCCACGGGGCTCTTCTGCCCGCCCACGAAGCTGAACCGGTGCCGGACCTTGCGGATCCGTCCCTCGTCGTCGAGGTAGACGTCGAACGGCACTTCGGCCGTGGCGAACCCTTTCGCCGCCGCGCTCAGGGGCGCCTTGTTGCCGCCGGAGGCCTTCTTCGCGGCAGCGCCGAGATCCGCCGTGCCCCGGTAGTGGCGCACCCCGGTGCCCGCGACCTCGGTCCGGCCCACGAACGTCGCCGACCGCGTCCCGCGCAGCACCTCGGCCGCCGCGAACGGATCGGTGGCCCCGCCGGTGACGAGGTTGCCGTCGGGCAGGGTCCGCGTGTCCACCCGCACCCACTTGTCCGGGGGCACACCGGCGCCCCGGTTCTTCATGAAGAGCGCTCCCGGCGCGAGCAGTTCGGTGATGGGCCGGCGCTCGGTGGCCCCCGCGGGGTCCTGCGGCAGCAGCACCTTCAG
This sequence comes from Streptomyces sp. SID5464, assembly GCF_009862985.1. Lineage (NCBI taxonomy): Bacteria > Bacillati > Actinomycetota > Actinomycetes > Kitasatosporales > Streptomycetaceae > Streptomyces > Streptomyces sp. SID5464. The sequence continues at coordinate 498,456 of NZ_WWIQ01000010.1, forward strand.
CCGCCCCATCCGCTTCCGGTAGTCGTAGACCCCCGCGCCCCGGATGGTCACCCGCGTCCCGCCGGTCGCCATCTCCATCGACGTACGGGCCTTCGAACTCCCCGCCTCCGCCAGCCGGTCCGCGGCCCGGTGCAGCACGACGACCGCGTCCCCGCCGCGGGCATCGCCGGCCACCGCGTCACCGCCGGCGCACCCTCCGGCCCCCAGCCCCACCCCGGCCACGACGACGGCCGCGACGACCGCCGCGCCCGTCCGCCTGTGCCGCCGTTCCCGCTGCCGCCCAGTCATCGCCTGCCTACCCCCAGCCGGTACGTCCGTCACGGGCCCCCTTGTTGTTCCGGTTAACGACCGGTATGTGAGCCCGTCACGCGAGCCCGCGGGAGTCGGTATACGAAGCCTTTACCCGCGCTGGGTAACGTGGTCGCCGTGGCGCAGCAGGACGGGCTGGAACCTCCCCCCAACCTCCCGGAACACCGCACGACGACACAGGACAAGGGCCGCTTCTGCATGGCCCACTGCACCTGCGGCTGGCGCGGGCCGGCCAGAAGGGCGAGAAGCATGGCGCGCACGGACGCGGAGAACCACCGGGTCGGCTGACCCGGTCGTCTCACCGGGGCGACGGGGTCCGCATGGAACCCTCACCCTCGCCACCCCGTCTCCCACGACGGAACCACCGGGAGGCCCCATGGAACGGCGTACATTCCTCGCAGTCGGCACGGCGGGCATCGCCGCGACCGCAACCCCGCTCACCGCCGCCTGCACGACACCGGACACCCGCTCCAGGACCACGGCCACCGCCAGAACCAGCGCCACGAAAACCACCGCCGCCAACTGGTCCGCCCTCGCGCGCGACCTCGACGGCCCCCTCGTCCGCCCGGGCGACGCCGACTGGAAGACGGCCCGGCAGCTCTACAACACCCGTTTCGACACCCTCAAGCCCGCCGCGGTCGCGTACGTGTCCCACCCGGACGACATCCGCACCGCCCTGGCCTACGCCCGCAGCCACGCCCTGCGCGTGGCGATCCGCAACGGCGGCCACTCCTACGCCGGCTGGTCCTCCGGCGACGGGCGCCTGATCATCGACGTCTCCAAACTCAACCGCGTCCGGGCCTCCGGCAACACCGCGGTGATCGGCGCCGGCGCCAAACTCATCGACGTCTACCGCGCGCTCGCCGCGAAGGGCGTGACGATCCCCGCCGGCTCCTGCCCCACCGTCGGCGTCTCCGGCCTCACCCTCGGCGGCGGACACGGCGTGGTCTCCCGCGCCTACGGCCTGACCTGCGACAGCCTCACCCAGGCCACCCTGATCACCGCGGACGGCAAGCAGCTCACCGCGGGCGCCCGCGAGCACAAGGACCTCTTCTGGGCCCTGCGCGGCGCAGGGAACGGCAACTTCGGCGTCGTGACGGAACTGCACTTCACGACCCACCCGGCCCCGCAGGGCGTCTCGGCGTACCTGTCCTGGCCGGGGTCGAAGGCGGCCGCGGTGGTGAAGGCCTGGCAGGAGTGGGGCCCCGCGCAGCCGGACGAGATCTGGTCGTCCCTCCACCTGGCGAACGCCGCCGGCGGCAACCCGACCGTCTCCGTCGCGGCCTTCTCCCTCGGCACCTACGGCGAGCTCCAGAACGCGGTCGACCGCCTCGCCGACCGCGTCGGCGCATCGGCGAGCAGCGTCTCCCTGCGGCGCCGCTCGTACGAGGAGTCGATGGAGGTGTACGCCGGCTGCTCCTCGTTCCCGACGGACGCCCAGTGCCATCTGCCCGGCTCGACCCCGGGCCGTTCCCCGAAGGGCGCGCTGGGCCGCGAGACGTACGCCGCGGCGTCCGACTTCTTCGACCGCTCCCTCTCGGCGGCCGGTATCCGCACGCTGCTGTCCCAGATCAGGTCGGTACGCGGTGGCACGGGCAGCATCGCCCTCACGGCCCTCGGCGGAGCGGTGAACCGTGTCTCCCCGACGTCCACGGCCTTCGTCCACCGCCGCTCCCGGATGCTGGCCCAGTACATCGCCGCCTGGCGCCCGGGCACGACGGGCGCCACGGCCCGGGACTGGCTGGCCTCCGCCCACAAGTCCATGCGCCCGTACGCCTCAGGCGCGGCCTACCAGAACTACACGGACCCGACCCTCACCAACTGGCGCGAGGCGTACTACGGCGACGCGGCGGCCCGCCTGAAGAAACTGAAGAAGCAATACGACCCCACGCGCTTCTTCACGTACCCGCAGGCGCTCTGACCTAGCTGCGGGCAGTCGGGCGGCCGGGTGGGCGTTGGGGGTCCCCCCTGCTCGAGCGAAGCCGAGAGCCCCGGGGAGGCACCCCGCTCCCGCACAACCGCCGAGAACTACGCAGCGAGGTCCCGCTCGGACGCCCCGGCCCCGGCCCGCTCACTCCGCGTCCCAGGAACCACCGTGTCCGACCCGTCACCGACGCCCCCGCGCCCACGAGCCCGCACCAGCCACCCCACCCGAGGCGACCGCTCGATCGCCCGCGTGACGGGCGTCAACAGCGCCATCGCCACCGGGGACAACAGCAGTGCCACAGCCGTCCCCAGCGCGAACCCACCCACGACGTCCGTCGGGTAGTGCACACCCATGTAGACGCGAATGAACCCGCCGAACACGGCCAGCACCAATGCGACCAGCCCGAACTTCCGGTTCGCCACGAACAGTCCGACCGCCATCGCCATGACGATCGTCGCGTGGTCGCTCACGAACGAGTAGTCGGTCTTGCCGGCGACGAGCACCTCGAGCCCTTGATGGTCGAGGAACGGCCGGGGCCGCTCCACGAACCCCCGTATCGGCACGTTGACCAGCACGGCGATACCCGCCGCGAGCGGCGCCCAGACCAGCGCCGCGACGGAGGACGCCGCGTCCTCCTCGCCCCGGCGCCGCACGGACCACCAGCACCAGAGCACGAGCAGGACGATGGCGAACAACAACCCGTACTCGCCGACGAACTCCATGACCCGGTCGAACCACGGCGGCGCGTCCTTGGCCAGGCCATTGATGTCATAGAGCAGGTCGACGTCGGGGTTCGACCCGGATTCGGCGAGTCCAGCCATGATGCTGCGGCCCCTTCGTCGTCTCTCCCGGCGCACCTGAGTGTGCGCCGCTCCTGCCACCCCCGTGGTTGTAGATCCGCTTCCGCTGCACGCGTCCGTGACACGTGCCGACTTACGTCTGCTCGGCTACGTCACCAGGAACGCATGGTCCCCGTCGATACGTTCCACACTCCACCGAATGATCACGCAGACGTTATCGAAGAGAGACACGTCTTTGCAGCTCAGGGGGTGGGTTCACGCACGGCTCACACCGTCGTCGGCAGTGCTTTCGCGCCATCTTCGGTGACCCGGGTGGCCCCGAAGTAGTCGGGGGTGTCGATCGGGTCGAACCGGATCACCGCACCCGTTCGCGGCGCGTCGATCATGTACCCACCTCCGACATAAATGCCGACATGCCGGATGGCACGCGAATTGGTGAGGTCGTCCGAGAAGAACACGAGGTCTCCGGGGAGCAGTTCGTCCCGCGCGGGGTGCGGCCCGGCGTTGTACTGGTCGTTGGCGACGCGCGGCAGCTTGATGCCGACGGTCTCGTAGGCGGCCTGGGTCAATCCCGAGCAGTCGAAGCGTCCGCCCTGCTCAGCGGTGCCGGTGCCGCCCCAGAGGTAGGGCGTGCCGAGTTTCTTCTGCGCGTACTCGATGGCGCCGGCGGCCTGCTCGGAGGGGTCGACCCGCCCGACGGGCGCCGCGAAGCTCTCCGAGAGCGTCGTGATCCGCTTCACGTAGTTCCGGGTCTCGGTGTACGGCGGCACGCCCCCGTACTTGATCACCGCGTACGCCCCCGCGTTGTATGCAGCCAGCATGTTTTCGGTCAGATTCCCGCCAACCTTCTTCACGTACGACGCGAGTTCGCAGTCGTACGAGGCGGCGGAGGGAATCGCGTCCTTCGGGTCCCACACGTCACGGTCGCCGTCGCCGTCGCCGTCGATGCCGTGGGAGGCCCAGGTGCCGGGGATGAACTGCGCTATCCCCTGCGCGGCGGCGTGGCTCTGTGCCCTGGGGTTGAAGCCGCTCTCCTGGTAGAGCTGGGCGGCGAGCAGGGCCGGGCTGATGGCGGGGCAGAGATTGCCCCACTTCTGCACGAGGGCCGAGTACGCGGCGGGCACCGACCCCTTGGCCAGCGCCTTCGCCCCACCGCCGACCCCGTTGACCAGGTTTCCGGCGACGATGTAGACCCCGACGACGAGCAGCATCACGAAGGCCAGGGCGGAGCTGATCGCAACAGTCGCCACGATCCATGCCTTACGCACCGTCAACCGCCCCTCGCCGGCCAGGAGTCCGTCGCCTGGTCAGTGTAGAGGGGGCCGCCGAAGGCCGGAATGATCACGGGGAGGAGAGTCGGGGCGGAAAGGGGAACAGCCGACAGCACGGGGCGGCACACCGGGGGCAACCGGCGCACGGCCCCGTCACGGGTCACCCGCCGCCTCCCGGTACAGCCGCTCCGCCTCCGCGCGGAGCACCACGCTGTAGGACACGTCGGGGGTCGTCCCGCCGTCGTCATGGCCGCCGAGGACCCCAACGACCTGCCCGTCGCCGTTCACCCAGGGACTCCCGCTGGTGCCGCCGGTGAATCCAGGGCACACGATGCGCTGCTGGGTGGGGCTGTGCACGGTCGGCTTGTTGGTGCAGCTGACGGGCGTCTCGCGGGAGTCGGGGTATCCGGTGAGGGTCACGGCCGTCGCCCCCGTCGCCGTACCGGTGGCGAACCGGTAACCACCGACGACGTCCTCGACTCCCTTCCCGCCCCGCGGCGCGACCACGGCGAACGCCACGTCACTGTCCTCCCGCCGCCCCTCGACCCACCCATGGGGCAGGAACCGTCGCTTCACCTTCCACACCCCGTAGGGCGCACGGCCGTTCCGGTACCCGGGCACGAACACGAGCTCCCCACGCCCGTCCAGGCAGTGCGCCGCGGTGACGACGAGATTCCGGTACGGCGCCCGCACCACGGACGCGGTGCAGAAGTGGGCACCGGCCGGGTGGGCCGCCCGGCCGGCCGGGACGAGCACCCCGACCCGCGCGCTCCCCGCGACCGCCCCCGCGGTGACGGTCACACCGAGGGGCCCGGCCCCGTCGTCGGCCACCGCGGTGGACGCGGAGGTGAGGGCGACAAGGACCACGGCGAGGGACAGGACGCGCTTCATCGGGGCCACTGTGTCCGACGAAGGTGAGAAAAACGTTGCCGCCGACCCCAAGCACCCCTGGATCCCGGCCCCTTGGGTCAAGCCGCGCCCATCCCGCGGCCATCGGCCCGTCACCGATCGGTAAGCCCCGCACCCGCTTCAGTAAGGCGGAAGTCAGGATTCCGAAACCCGTCTTGTTGTCGCGTACTCAACAAGCGATCGTCGTCGCGGGTCGCCGCCCCCGCCGGGAACCGTACCGGCGGATCCCCCACCCGCAGGCCTCTGTCCACCACTGCCAGGAGGCTGTACCTTGCGCACGACACCGCACAACTCTCCCGCCGGCCGCCGCAGATGGCGCCGCACAGGCGCCGCCGTCACCGCCACCGCCGCACTCCTCCTCACCGGCCTCACCACCGCCGCCCACGCCGACACCGCCCGGGCGAGCACCTCCCGGGTCACCTGGACCCGCTCCTGCGCGCTCCCCCGCCACAAGGACGAGATGGCCTGCAACGCCCTGCGCGTCACGGGCGGCCGCACCGCCTTCCAGCAGCAGCACGGCATCTCACCCGGGGCCGCCGAGGCCTCCTCCCCCTCCGGCTACGGCCCCTCCGACCTCCGGGCCGCCTACGGCCTGACCTCCGCCGCCGCGAGCAACGGCACCGGCCGCACCATCGCCATCGTCGACGCCTACGACGACCCCAATGCCGAGTCCGACCTCGCCGCCTACCGCTCGCACTACGGCCTGCCCGCCTGCACCACTGCCGGCGGCTGCTTCAAGAAGGTGAGCCAGACCGGCTCCACCACCGCCCTCCCCACCGCCGACAGCGGCTGGGCCGGCGAGATATCCCTCGACCTCGACATGGCCAGTGCGCTCTGCCCGAACTGCCACATCCTCCTCGTCGAGGCCAAGTCCGCCTCCATGGCAAACCTGGGCACCGCCGTCAACGAGGCCGTCAGCCTGGGCGCCAAGTACGTCTCCAACAGCTACGGCGGCGGCGAATCCTCCTCCGACGCGACGTACGACTCCGCCTACTTCAACCACCCGGGCGTCGCCATCACCGTCAGCGCGGGCGACGGGGGCTACGGCGCCGAGTACCCGGCGGCCTCCAAGTACGTCACGGCCGTCGGCGGCACCAGGCTCACCACCTCCTCCACCACCCGCGGCTGGACCGAGAGCGTCTGGCGGACCAGCAGCACCGAAGGCACCGGCTCCGGCTGCTCCGCCTACGACGCCAAGCCCGCCTGGCAGACCGACACCGGCTGCGCCAAGCGCATGATCGCCGACGTCTCGGCCGTGGCCGACCCGGCGACCGGAGTCTCCGTCTACGACACCTACGGCGCCGACGGCCAGGGCTGGGCCACCTACGGCGGCACCAGCGCCTCCGCCCCGATCATCGCGAGCGTCTACGCCCTCGCGGGCACCCCCTCCAGCGGCTCCTACCCGGCGAGGTTCCCCTACGCGAAGACCTCCGCCCTGAACGACGTCACCAGCGGGACCAACGGCACCTGCGCCACCAGCTACTTCTGCACCGCCCGAACGGGCTATGACGGCCCGACCGGCTGGGGCACCCCGAACGGAGTCGGCGCCTTCACCGGCTGACCCTCCCTCTCGTGACGGACCGTCACCGGTGGGACGAACGGGCCGCGGCAACCCAGCCGCGGCCCGTTCGCCGCGCCAGGTAGCCTTCACCCGGAGAACACCGGGACGATCCCTCACCCGACCGACCGTCAGGAACGGTCCGGAAGGTGACGCAGGTCGCAAAAGGGCACAACGACGGAACCACACGACAGGTTCCACTCAGGCCTCATTGCCCGGCGTGAACTGCCGTGATACACAGAGTGACTATACGATCCTTCGTGCACCGTCCGTCCCCTCCCTTAGGGGCCGGCACGGAACAGTGGCAAGGTATTCGTACGAAACCCGCCAATCAATGACGCCAAGTCGACATACGACAGCGTCATTGTCGGCGAGAATGAGGCCTGACCTCTGCACGACCGCAGAGGATGCGGAACTACCCAACAGGGGCGGTGACTTACATGCTCTTTGCGGCCGATAAGGGAGACATCAACACGATCATCGGCGGGATCGCTCCGGACTGGGGCCCCTTCGGCAGCCTGGGCAACGAGGCCAAGGTGATGATCGAGGTCGTGATGGCGGTGGCCATCCTGCTCTGCCTCGGCATCGCCATCTGGGGCGCCGCCAAGCAGCGCATCGGTGCCACCGCCCTGCGGGACACCTTCAGCGCGGAGCAGGGCAAGGGCCTCATCATCGCGGGCCTCACCGGAGTCTTCATCATCGGCTCGCTCGGCACGCTCTTCACCATCGTGTACGGCATGGCCGTGTAGGCCGGGCCCCACCCGCCCCGGCCGGGCACGCCCGGCTCCCCCTCCATCCCACCCGCCCGTCGTGCCCACCGGCGAAGGTTGCGTTTCCCTGATGTCGAGTCACCACACCGCGCCCGCGCGGGAACCAGCACGGCTACCGTCGTACGAGGAGTACGAGCGGTACGACGTCGAGGGGGCGTACGCGGCATGAGTCTCGGTGACGAGCACGAGGCCTCCGGCGGTTACGGCGGCACGGGCCAGACCCGCACCCGCCTGCCCGACACCGGAGCCGACCCCTACGGCACCCCCCGCCGCCCCCGCTCGTCGTCCCGCAGCCTGGTCACGGTGGTCGGCGTAGTGGTCCTCCTCATCGCCGCGATCGCCTTCGCGAACCGGGGCGGAGGCGAACCCTCGTCCGCGGGCAGCGCCGACAAACCGGAGGCAGCGGCGACGGCGCCTTCGGGAAAACGGCCGGTGCAGTCGAAGACCGGCGGCACTCCATCGGGGTTCGCGCAAGACCAGCAGGGAGTGGAGAGCGCGGCGGCCAACTACGCCGTTGCACTGGGCTCGGCCGACATGTTCGACAAGGCAAGGCGTGACGCCGTCCTGCGGGCCATCATCGCTCCCTCCCGGGTGGCCGACTTCGAAGCGAGACTGGACAAGGCCTACACACCGGAGTTCAACAAGAACATCGGCCTCAACGAGGACGGCTCAGCGCCCGCGGGCTTCACGTTCGTGTCCCGAACGAGCCCGATCGGCACCAAGGTCACTGAGTATTCCGCCAGCAGCGCGACCGTCGAGGTCTGGTGCAGCGGTCTCCTTGGCCTTGCGGGCGAGAATTCCACGACTCCGGTCACGAGCAGTTGGTTCACCATCACGATGCAACTCGAGTGGGCCAACGGCGACTGGAAAATCGTGACGCACTCTCAGAAGGACGGCCCGACGCCCGTTCCCGGCGATGACAGGGCCTCCAGCGCCGAGGAGATGGCGAAGGCCGTCGAGGAGTACGGAGGCTTCACGTATGCCCGGTAGCTCGCACCGCGTGCTCAGGCTCGTCGGCTTCGTGGCCGCCGCACAGGCGTCCGCCCTAATGTTCGCCGCACGAGCCCTGGCAGCGCCCACACCCTCGCCGACACCGAGCGAGAGCAGCGACTGTTCGCTGATCGCTCCGCCTGCCAGGAAGTACTGCGAGGAAGGTGGCGGCGCCGGCGGAGGGGGCGGTTCCGCACCCCGCCTAGACCCCACCTCCACCCTCGACCCCCTCTCCTCGCTCGCCAAGGGCTGTGCCGACGCCGCCTCCTGGACCGTCGACAAGCTCAGCGACGCCGTGAAGGAGACGGCGAACGTCGACTTCACGAACCCCAAGTTCCTCCAGCAGTACGCCGTCGTCTTCGCCGCGTCGACGATCCTCACGCTCCTGCTCTGGCTCCTGGCCGTCGCCAAGCGAGCCGTCCGCGGCGTGCCCCTCACCACCGCCCTGTCCGAGGCCATCGGGTTCCTCTGGCTGACCGTGCTCGCCTCCGCCTTCACCCCGCTGATCCTCTACACCGTCGTCTCCGCGACGGACGGCATCACCGAGGTCCTCGCCAAAGCCACCGGCGACCAGACCGACGCCTTCTTCGGCACGTTCTCCGAGGCCCTCAACAAGGGCGAGGACATCGGCGGCGGCCCGATCATGCTGATCGTCGTCTCCCTGGTCAGCATCCTCGCCGCCGGAGTGCTGTGGCTGGAGCTCGTCATCCGCGCGGCGCTCCTCTACGTCGGCGCACTCCTCGGCACCGTCGTCTACGCCGGCCTCGTCGACAAGAACCTGTGGGGCCACGTCCGCCGCTGGGCGGGGATCATGATCGCCGTGATCCTGGTGAAGCCCGTGATCGTGATCGTGCTCGGCCTCGCCGGCGCGCTCTCCGCCGACGACGGCCCCGACGCCTTCTCCGCCGTCGTCTCCGGCCTCGCCATCATCCTGCTCGCCATCTTCGCCAGCGCGATGATCTACCGCTTCGTCCCCGGCTTCGGCGACGAGATCGCCGGCTCCCGCAACAACCGCCTCATGCAGGGCGCGGAGAGCAAGGCCGCCGCGGTCATCAGCTCCCCCGCGACCCTGGTCGCGCAGGGCATCAAGACCCACAGCTCCCGCGCCGACAACAACGGCGGAGGCAGCCAGTCCTCCGCCCCCCGCCCCAGCAACCCCGCCTCCGGCGGAGTCGCCGCGCACAGCTCGCGCCCCTCGAACGGCGGCGGCGGATCTGTCCCCTCCGCCGCACCCGCACCCCGTTCGGGCAGCCCCGTCAACACTCCCCACGCCAGCAACACCCGCAACAGCAGTACCAATCGCACGGGAGGTGAAGGGCGTTGACGACCGAGTCCCACGTGTCCCATCCGGTCACGCCCCGCCGTACGTATCTGATCGGCCGCGCCCGGCCGAACGCGATCATCGGCCGCAACCGCGAGACCGGCGAGATCGCCCTGATCGTCGTGGGCGCGTTCCTCGGCATGATGTGCGGGCTCCTCGTCCCCGTGCTGTCCCTGCGCATCGTGCTGCTCGCCGGGTTCCCGATGCTGGCGCTGGCCGCCGTGTACGTGCCGTACAAGCACCGCACCTTCTACAAGTGGTTCGAGATCAACCGCAGCTACAAGCGGACCCTGAAGCAGGGCGCCACCTACCGCTCCGCCGTCATCGAGGCCGGCACCCGGCTCGACGGCCGGGAGGTCGAGATCGGCCCACCCCCGGGAATCGGCCGGATCACCTGGCTGTCCGCCCCCTTCGGCCCCGACGAGATCGCCGTCCTGCTACACGCCGACCGCAAGACCGTCACCGCCGCCATCGAGATCGAGGGCCCCGGCGTCGGCCTGCGCGACAGCGAGGACCAGGAGGCCCTCGTCGACCGCTTCGGCACGCTGCTCAAGCACGTGGCCAACGGCGACGGCTTCGTCACCCGCCTGCAGATGCTCGCCCGCACCCTCCCCGCCGACCCGGACGCCCACGCCAAGGACGTCGCCGTCCGCGGCGACGACAAGGCACCGCCGTGGCTGCAGCAGTCCTACGACCAGCTCCAGTCGATGGTGTCCACCAGCAGCGAGCAGCACCGCGCCTACCTCGTCGCCTGCATGCACTACACCCGCGACCTCGCCGCCGAGGCGAACGCCATGGCCCGGGCCGCCCGCGCCCACGGCGGCAAGGTCGACCGGGACGCCGGACTCGCCGTCGTCATGGCCCGCGAGCTGACCGACATCTGCTCGCGCCTCCAGGAGGCCGACATCCGCGTACGGCAGCCGCTCGGCCAGAGCAGGCTGTCCTCGCTGATCCACTCCATGTACGACCCGGACCACCCGATCGACCACATCCAGGCGATGACGAAACGTAATGCCTGGCCGGCCGAGCTGGACGCCATGGAGCCCACCTACCTCCAGGCCAAGACCCGCGAGTCCTCCACCCGCGCCCCCTGGTGCCACGCCACCGCCTGGGTGAAGGAGTGGCCGATGACCCCCGTCGGCGTCAACTTCCTCGCCCCGCTGCTCGTCCACACCCCGGACGTCATCCGCACGGTCGCCGTCACCATGGACCTCGAACCCACCGAGGTCGCCATCGAGCGCATGCTCACGGAGAAGACCAACGACGAGGCCGAGGCGTCCCGCGCCGCCAAGATGAACCGCACCGTCGACCCGCGTGACGTCGCCGCCCACTCCCGGCTCGACCAGCGCGGCGAGGACCTCGCCAGCGGCGCCGCCGGTGTGAACCTCGTCGGCTACATCACCGTCTCCTCGCGTTCCCCCGACGCGCTCGCCCGCGACAAGCGCACGATAAGGGCCTCGGCAGGAAAGTCGTACCTCAAGCTGGAATGGTGCGACCGCGAGCACCACCGCGCCTTCGTGAACACCCTTCCCTTCGCCACCGGCATTCGGAGGTAGGACCTGATGCGGGACCCGCTGTCCGTCCTCACCGACGCCTTCACGTCCTTCCTCTTCGGGAAGGTCGAGACGACCCGGCTCCCGGTGCGCACGTCCACGGGCCAGGCCCAGGCGGTCTACCTCCCGACCGCCGCCCCCGGCCTCGGCGACTCCGGCGTCATCATCGGCCGCGAGGTGTACTCCGGGAAGGGCTACATCTACGACCCCTTCCAGCTGTACGGCCAGCAGCTCCCCGCACCCCACTGGCTGGTCCTCGGCGAGTCCGGCAACGGCAAGTCGGCGCTGGAGAAGACGTACGTCCTGCGCCAGCTCCGCTTCCGCGACCGTCAGGTCGTCGTGCTGGACGCCCAGGGCGAGGACGGGGTGGGTGAATGGAACCTCATCGCCCAGGAGCTGGGGATAACTCCCATCCGCCTGGACCCGATGGCGGCCCTGGACATGGGGATCCGCCTCAACCCGCTCGACCCCGCGATCACGACGACGGGCCAGCTCGCGCTGCTCCGCACGATCATCGAGGTCGCGATGGGCCACGGCCTGGACGAACGCTCCGGCTTCGCCCTGAAGGTCGCGCACGCCTACGTCAACGAGACCATCGTCGACCGCCAGCCGGTCCTCACCGACATCGTCGAGCAGCTGCGCCACCCCGAGCCCGAGTCGGCCGAGGCGATGAACGTCGCCATAGACGACGTACGGGCCTGGGGCCTGGACGTGGCCCTGGTCCTGGACCGCCTGGTCGACGGTGACCTGCGCGGCATGTTCGACGGCCCGACGACGGTCGGCATCGACCTGGACGCCCCGCTCATCGTCTTCGACCTGTCCCACATCGACCGCAACTCCATCGCCATGCCCATCCTCATGGCGATCGTCGGCGTGTGGCTGGAGCACACCTGGATCCGCCCCGACCGGAAGAAGCGCATCTTCCTGGTCGAGGAGGCCTGGCACATCATCAACAGCCCCTTCGTGGCCCAGCTCTTCCAGCGCCTGCTGAAGTTCGGCCGGCGACTGGGCCTGTCGTTCGTGGCGGTCGTCCACCACCTGTCCGACGTGGTGGACGGCGCGGCGGCGAAGGAGGCGGCGGCGATCCTGAAGATGGCCTCGACGCGGACGATCTACGCCCAGAAGGCCGACGAGGCGAGGGCCACGGGCCGGGTCCTCGGCCTGCCCCGCTGGGCGGTCGAGATCATCCCGACCCTCACCCCCGGCATCGCCGTCTGGGACGTCAACGGCAACGTCCAGGTCGTCAAACACCTGGTCACGGAGACCGAACGCCCCCTGGTGTTCACCGACCGCGCGATGACCGAGTCCTCCGCCGACCTCGAGGACGACGCCCTGCGCGCCGCCGAACTCGAGGCGGAGGAACGCGCGGCGGCCTTCGTGGAACACCACCTGGGTGACTCCGAATCGACGGTGGCGTAGGGGGAGGACGCGTGAGACCGGACGACCGCCGCATCCAGCGCGAGAGCCAGGGAGGCATCCCCGACGGCCTGCTGGTCGGCATACTCGCGTTCCTCCTCGGCATGACCCTGCTGGTGTGGACGGCCACCGGCCTCGCCGCCCTGTTCGCCCACGGCTCCTGGCCGTCCGGCGTCACCTTCACCCGCACGCCCCTCGCCATGCGCGGCCTCATCGCCCAGCCCCACGACATCCCCGGCGCCTGGCCCGACACACCCCCCGGCGAACTCTCGGGCTACGGCCTGTTCTGGGGCCTGTTCATCGGCCAGCTGATGATCCTGATCGTCCTGGCGGTGTTCGTGATGGGCACGCTGGCCAGATGGCGGGCGGTCCGGGCGAGGCGCCGTGCGGAGCGGGCGGCATCTGCGGCACCTCCGGGTGCGGCGAGGGTTGCGTACGAGGGAGGGCCGACGCAGCACGAGGTGCCGGCGACGGGGCAGCACGGGACACCGACATCGCCCCAGCCCGGCGCACCGACGCCGGCACCGGCCCAACACGGCGTACCGACCCCGGCCTCGCCCCCACACGGCACGCCGACGCCGACGCAGTACACGGCGCCCACGCCCTCACCACACGACGTACAGACGCCACCGCCGCCGCACACGGCCAGCGCACCGACGCACCACAGCACCCCCGCGCCGACGCAGCACGACGTCCCCACCCCCCGCCGCGCGGCCCCCGACGCGGCGGCCGCGCCCACGACCCCGGCCCCCCTGTTCGGGCAGGACCGGGTGAACGGGTGGGAAAGAATCCTCGTAGCCCCGAGGGAGACCCGCCAGACGACCGCCACCCAGGCGGTACGCGACGCGGAGGGCCCAGCCCTCATCGTCACCTCGAACCCCGCCCTCTGGCAGGAGACCAAGGACGCCCGGGCCAAACTGGGCCCCACCCACCTCTACGACCCCACCCACCTCTGCTCCACCCCGGCCCGCCTCCACTGGTCCCCCACAGCCGGCTGCGAGGACAAGGCGACGGCAACCCAACGAGCCACCGCCCTCCTCACCCCCGTCCGCCCCACCGCCAAACTCGACCAGGCCCTCGGCGACACCGCCGAGACACTCCTGCGGAGCTACCTGCACGCCGCCGCCATCGACGGCCGCACCATCCGCCACGTCCACCGCTGGTCCCAGGGCACCCAGATCCAGGACGCCGTACGCATCCTCCGTACCAACCCCAAGGCCGCCCCCGGCTCCGCGGGCGAACTCGAAGGCGCCCTCACCGCCCACCCCGAACGCCGGGACATGGCCCAGCAGCTGACGACCCGTGCCCTCGCGGCCCTCTCCACGGTCAATATCCGCGAGGCTTGCACTCCCAACCGAAATGATGCCCTCGCCCTGGATTCCTTCGTCCATGAAGGGGGCACGCTTTATGTGGTGGGTGAATCCATCGAGGACCCCAGGACGAAGCCGGGCGCGATGCCCCTCCTGACGGCCCTCGTCTCCAGCGTGGTCGAGCGCGGCCGGCGCATGGCCGAACGGTCATCCTCCGGTCGCCTCGACCCACCATTCACGCTCGTCCTGGACGACGTCGCCGCCGTGGCCCCGCTTCCCCAGCTCCCGGAGCTGCTGGCCACCGGAGCGGACCGGGGCATGCCGACCCTGGCCCTGCTCCGCTCCCGCGAACAGGGCCGCGCCCGCTGGCCGCACGACGAACTACCGGTCTGAGAAGGGCACCCCCACGGAGCTTCGCTCGAGCACGAACTCCAACTCCCGCTCCCCCGAGTCCCCGAGCGGCACGGCCAACCCGCTCGGCAGGAACCCGGCCCGGCGGTAGAACCGCTGCGCCCGCCCGTTCTCCTCGTGCACGATGAGCCGCACCCGCTCCAGCCCCCGCCCCCACGCCCACTCCAGGGCCGCGTCGAACAGCACCTCGGTGAGCCCACTCCCGCGCTCCTCGGGCCGCACGAACACGCCGACGACATGCCCCTGCTTCCGCTCCACGGGAAACCCGGCCCAGTCCGTCGTCCCGGGCTCCTCCACGAGCACGGTCAGCGTCCCCACCCACCGCCCGTCCGGCCCCTCGGCGATGATCTGCTGCGCCCGGTCCGCCCCTTCGGCGGCACCGGCCGTCCGCTCCCGCCAGAAGGAGTCCGGCCTGGCCGCGGCCTCCTCGTACGTCTCCAGGAAGGCCAGGTGCGCCACCGGATCCCGCAGCGCCGCGAGCCGCAGCTCCTTCGCCGCAGGCCACTCATCAGCACGGACGGACCGGATCACATAGCTCATGCCGGCAACGGTAGTACCCGGGTACGACACGCCTCACCCCGATTACCACCGCCGGTCCGACGCCCGCCGCCCCCGCACGCACGAGCATCGAAGCATGCTGACGGCACACGAACTGACCAAACGCTACGGCGACCGGACGGTCGTCACGGACCTGTCCTTCACCGTCCGCCCCGGCACCGTCACCGGCTTCCTCGGCCCGAACGGCGCCGGCAAGTCCACGACGATGCGCATGCTCCTCGGCCTCGACGCCCCCACCCGGGGACACGCGACCGTGGGCGGACGCTCCTACGCCGCCCACCCCGCGCCCCTCACGGAGGTCGGCGCCCTGCTGGAGGCCCGCTCCGTCCACCCCGGCCGCACGGCCTACCACCACCTGCGCGCCCTCGCCCTCACCCACGGCATCCCCCGGGCACGGGTCGAACAGGTCCTCGGCCTCACCGGCCTGACCGAGGTGGCCCACCGCCGCGTCAAGGGCTTCTCCCTCGGCATGGGCCAACGCCTCGGCATCGCCGCCGCCCTGCTCGGCGACCCGGCCACGCTCATCCTCGACGAGCCGGTCAACGGTCTCGACCCGGAGGGCGTGCTGTGGATCCGCAACCTCCTCAAGTCCCTCGCCGCCGAGGGCCGCACCGTCCTCGTCTCCTCCCACCTGATGAGCGAGATGGCCCTCACCGCCGAGCACCTGGTCATCATCGGCCGCGGCCGGCTCCTCGCCGACACCACGGTCACCGACTTCGTACGCGACTCGGGCGCCGGCACCGTCAAGGTCGTCACCCCGCAGTCCTCCGACCTCGTACGCCTCCTCGCCGCCCCCGGCGTCGACATCACCACCGACACCCCCGGCACCCTCCAGGTCCGCGGCACGGACGCCGAACACATCGGCCGCACGGCAGCCGCCCACGGCATCCCCGTCTACGAACTGACCCCCAACGCCGCCTCCCTGGAAGAGGCCTTCATGGACCTCACCCGCGACGCGGTCGAGTACACGGCGACCCTCGAAGGAGCGGCAGCATGACCACGGCGACCCTCCCCTACCGCGTGACCCCGGCCCGCGTCCTGCGCTCCGAGTGGCACAAGCTCCGGACCCTGCGCTCCACCTGGATCACCCTCATCGCCACCAGCGCCCTCACCGTCGCCATGGGCGCGGGCCTGGCCGCCGCCTACGACGGCAGCGACGAGGGCGGGATGGACACGGTCCTCTTCATCCTCCTCGGCACCCAGTTCGCCACGATCAACCTCGGCGTGCTGGGCGTCCTCGCCACGGCCGGCGAGTACTCCACGGGCCAGATCCGCGCCACGATGACCGCCGTCCCACGCCGCCTGCCCGTCCTGTGGTCCAAGGCAGCCGTCCTGGCCGCGATCGCCTTCCCCCTCACCCTGCTGACGAACCTGATCACCTTCCCCCTCGCCCAGTCCTTCCTCTCCGGCACCGACCAGGCGGCCTCCCTCGGGGATCCCGGCGTCCTGCGCGCCCTCGTCGGCAACGCGGCCGGCCTCACCCTGCTCGCCGTCCTCGCCCTCGGCATCGGCGCCCTCGTCCGCTCGGTCCCGATGGCCATCGGCGTCTTCATCGGCCTCATCATGATCGTCCCGGAGGTCCTGGCCATGCTCCCGTACGAGATCGTCGACGACGCCGTCCGCTACTTCCCCGGCAAGGCCCTGGAGACCCTCACCACCGCCCAGCCCCTGCCCGGCACGGCCTCCCCGGGCACCGCCCTCCTCGCCATGATCCTGTGGACGACGGCGACCCTCACACTGGCCGCTGCGGTCCTACGACGCCGAGACGTCTGACACGAGGCATCGGAAACCCGCACGATGGACCCCGTGACGGAAGACCGGGCGCCGGAGCCCCTCACCGAGTACGCCCACCGCCTCACCCGCCGGGTGCGCGCCTTCGACCGACGCCACCCCCTGCTGTGGGACCTGCACATCACCGGTTTCTGGGTGACCGCGGCCCTGATCGACTACGTCGGTGGCGGCTGGCGCAACATCGCCCACAATCTCGACGTCCCGGGCTGGCTGCTCCTCACCCTGACCCTCGGCTTCTCGGTCCCCCTCCTCTGGCGACGCACCCACCCCAGGGCCGTCCTCGTCGCCATGGCCCCCTTCGCCCTCGTCAACGCCTGGACCGGCGCGGCCCTCCAGGCGGCCCTGCTCCAGCTCGCCGTCGTCTACCACATCGCCCTGCGCCGGGCCCTGCGCAACCTGTGGTGGGCGACAGCCCTGGTGATCGCCCCCGTCCTGGTGTCGGTCGCCCGCCACGGTGAGGGCACCTGGGACCAGCAGGTCGGATCCCAGCTGATGTCCATCACCGTGGCCGCCCTCATCGGCATCACGGTGCGCACCCGCCGCAACTACACCGAGGCCCTGGAGGACCGCGCCCGCCGACTGGAGACCGAACGCGACCAGCAGGCCCAGCTCGCCACCGCCGCCGAACGCGCCCGCATCGCCCGCGAGATGCACGACATCATCGGCCACAACCTCTCCGTCATCACCGGCCTCGCCGACGGCGGCAGATACGCGGCCGCCAAGTCCCCCGAACGCGCCGCCCAGGCCCTCGACGCCATCGCCACCACCAGCCGCCAGGCCCTCACCGAACTCCGCCGCGTCCTGGACGTCATGCGGGAGGACGAACAGAACCAGGCCGACCTGACCCCCCAACCCGGCCTCGCGGACCTCGACCACCTCCTCGACGGCGTCCGATCCGCAGGCCTCCCCGTCCACACCACCACCCACGGCAACCCCACCCTCCCCCCGGGCCGCCAGCTCACGGTCTACCGCGTCATCCAGGAAGCCCTCACCAACACCCTCAAACACGCCGGCCCCGACGCCACCGCCCAGATAGAACTGTCCTACGCGGACAAGGCAGCGGTGACAGTGACAATCACGGACACGGGCACCGGCAGCCGAACCGACGGCCCGGCCCCAGGCGGTCGTGGCCTTCCCGGAATGCGCGAGCGAACCGCCCTGTACGGCGGCACACTTGAGGCCGGCCCCCGCCCGCACCCCGAGCAGGGCTGGCGCGTCCGCCTACACCTCCCGGAGGAAAACCCGCAGTGACCACGGTCCTGATCGCCGACGACCAGCCCCTTCAGCGTTTCGGCTCCCGCATGCTCCTGGAGAGCCAGGACGACATGACGGTCGTGGGCGAGGCGGCGAACGGCAGCGAAGCGGTCCGCATGGCGGCGGAGCTCCACCCCGACGTCGTCCTCATGGACATCCGCATGCCCGGCCTGGACGGCATCGAGGCGACCCGCCGCATCACCGCCGCCGGCGACCGCACCCGCATCCTGATCGTCACCACCTTCGACCTGGACGAGTACGCCTACGCCGGCCTCCGCGCCGGAGCCTCAGGCTTCCTCGTCAAGGACGCCCAACCCGAGGAACTCCTCGCCGGCATCCGCGCGGTCGCCACCGGCGACGCCGTCGTGGCCCCCAGCCTCACCCGCCGCCTCCTCGACGCCTACGTCCACCACCTGCCGACCGATCCGGCTACGGAAACCTCGCCCGAGGAGGACCCACGCCTCGCTTCCCTCACCGACCGGGAACGCGAAATCCTCACGGTCATCGGCAAGGGCTGGACGAACACGGAGATAGCCACGCGCCTGCACCTGGCCGAGTCGACGGTGAAAACGCACGTGGGCCGGATCCTCGCGAAGACCGGCTCCCGTGACCGCATTCAGGCGGTGATCCTGGCGTACGACACCAAGCTGGTACAGCCGTCGTGAAACGCAAAAAGGCCCACACCGTAAGGTGTGGGCCTTTTCAATAATAGTTCGGCGGCG
>NZ_WWIQ01000011.1:0-2300 GCF_009862985.1 Streptomyces sp. SID5464
GGCTCCCGAGCCCTCTCCACCATGCGGTCGTTCTCCCGCTGCAACCGCTCGGTTTCCTTCAACGAGGCACGCAACGCCTCGACCAGCTCGTTGTTCGCAGCATTCATCGTGAATTACTCGCTCTCATCAACGGGGTCAGGACGGTCGCCGCGTGCCATGCGGATCATTTCCTCGATGCTCATGGAGTCGATCTCACTCCCGGCCGACGGGGCGTGGCGTGCCACTGGGGAGGCCGTTGCCGGGGTTCCGTTCACCGGCTCGCCGCCGGTTTCGGTGAAGGGCGTGGATCCCGTGGCGAGTTCGTCGAGGAGGTGCCGCGCCAGTGCCTCCGACGTCGGGTGGTCGAAGACGGCGGTGGGGGACACCCGCAGACCCGTCGCCTTGTTGAGCCGGTTGCGCAGCTCGATGCCCATCACCGAGTCGAAGCCCAGGTCTCGGAAAGCCTGGCCGGGGACGACCCGTTCGGTCCTCGCGTAGCCGAGGACGGTCGAGACCTCGGCGCAGACGAGGTCCAGCAGCGTGTCGAGCCGCTGCTGCGGCGCCAGTCCGGCCAGCCGGGCCGGCAGGGCAGGCTGCTGCTCCTGGTCGGCAGCCGCCGCCCGCGCCGGACCGCCGACCAACTCGGACACCATGGGGTGGGGGCGAATGGCGTTGAGGACCTTCCCGAACCGGGCCCAGTCGACGTTCGCGACCATCACGTCCGTGTCGCCGTGATCGAGCGCCTGCTGAAGCGCCGTGGCCGCGAGGTGCGGGGTCATCAGGTCCATCCCCCGGTGGCTGATGAACCTGGCGAAGTCCTCCTTGCCGGCCATTCCGCCGCCGGACCATGCTCCCCAGGCGACCGAAAGAGCCGGGACCCCTTCTGCCCGCAGGTGCGCGGCGAGGGCGCTGAGATAGGCGTTGCCCGCCGCGTAGGCGCCCTGGCCCACGCTCGGCAGCAGGCTGCCCGCGGAGGAGAACAGCACGAACGCGGAGAGGTCGAACTTCCCGGTCAGCTCGCGGAGATTGGCCACGGCACCGGACTTCGGGCGCAGTACGCGCTCCAGTTGGCCGGCGGTCATCTCGTTCACCGGTGCGTCGTCCACGACGCCGGCCGTGTGCATCACGGCGGTGAGCGGATGCTCGGCCGGAATGCCGTCGATGGCGCGCGCCAGCGCGTCTCGGTCGGCGGCGTCGCACGCGGCGAAGGTGACCGAGGAGCCCAGTCCCTCGAGTTCCGCGACCAGTTCGGCGGCGCCCGGAGCGCTCTCGCCCTGGCGGCTGACGAGGAGCAGGTGAGGGGCCCCGTGGTAGGCGAGCCACCGGGCGATGTGACCGCCGAGGGCGCCGGTGCCGCCGGTGACCAGCGTGGTGCCCTCGGGACGCCAGGGCGCGGGCTGCGCGGTGTCCGGGAGCGGTGCGCGCTTCAGCCGGCGCAGCAGGACCTGGGTCCCGCGCACGGCGACCTGGTCCTCGTCGCCGGGGTCGGCGAGCACCCCGCACAGCAGGGCGGCGGCACGGTCGTCGAAGACGGGCGGCAGATCGACCATCCCCGCAAGGCACTGCGGGTTCTCCAGGCCGGCGGCCCTGCTGAGGCCCCAGACATGAGCCTGCACCGGGTGGGCCGGGACCTCGTCGGGGGCGACGGAGAACGCGCCGTTGGTCACCGACCACAGCCGGGCCGGGAACGGCGCGGCGTCCAGTGCCCGCACCAGTTCGACGGTGGCCAGCAGACCCGCGGGCACCACGGGATGCCGCGGATGCGGAGACTCGTCGAGCGGGAGGAACGACAGCACGCCCGCGACCTCGCCGCCCTCCGTCAGGCTGTCGGCGTCACTGCGCAGGAGTTCCGTCAATCCCCCGCGGTCGCCGTCCCGGGTGTCGACGAGCAGCGGCACCGGGGCGGCCCCGTACCGGGTCAGGGCCTTGAGGGAGCCGACGACGAGCTCGTCGTCCGCCAGGTGACGGGGCACGACCACCAGCCAGGTACCGGACAGTGCCGCCGTGCGCGACGTCCGCGGTGCGCGATCCCAGGTGACGCGGTATCGCCACGACTCGGCGACCGTGCCTTCCCGGCGCTCCTGCCACCAGTTGGACAGCGCGGGCAGTACCTCGTGGAGGGCGTCGGTCACCCGGCTTTCGCGGAGGCCGAGCAACGTGGCCAGCTCACCGGCCTCCCCGTCCTTCACCAGGCGCCAGAAGCGCCGCTCCAGCCGGTCGTCCGAACCACTGTCCGGTGCCGTGCCGGACGCCGCGACCAGCGGGTCGAGGGGCAGTTCGACCGGTTGGGTTTCGGGCAGCAGCACGGGCCAGGTGATGTC
>NZ_WWIQ01000011.1:2352-3381 GCF_009862985.1 Streptomyces sp. SID5464
ACCGGTTGGGTTTCGGGCAGCAGCACGGGCCAGGTGATGTCGACGCCGGTGGTCCACAAGCTGCCCGCGCTGGTCAGGAACCGGCGCAGACCACCGTCATCACGCCGCAGGGTCCCCGAGACCGCCACCTGCGCACCCGGCACCGTCTCCAGCGTCTGCTCCACACCCGGGACGAGCACCGGATGGGCGCTGCACTCCACCAGGGCGGTGAACCCGTCCTGCGCCAGCCTGCGCACGGCCTGCTCGAACTCCACCCGCCCACGCAGGTTGGCATACCAGTAGCCGCCGTCCATCTCCGGGCCCGCCAGCACCTCACCCGTCAGCGTCGAGTACACAGGAACCCGCCCCGCACGCGGCGCGACACCCGCCAAAGCCGCCTCGATCCGCTTACGGACCTGCTCGACATGCACCGAGTGCGAGGCATAGTCGACATCGATACGCCGAGCCCGCACCCCGCCGGCGACGAGTCCCGCCACCAGGCCGGCGACCTCCTCCGCGCCGCCGGAGACCACCGTGGAGGCAGGGCCGTTGACCGCCGCCACACTCACCGACTCCAGCTGCGCGATGCGCTCCTCGACCTCGGCCCGGCCCAGCGCCACCGAGGCCATCGCCCCCTGCCCGCAGATCTCCACCAGCGCCTGGGAACGGGCCACCACCACCCGCAGCGCGTCCTCCAGGCAGAGCACCCCGGCCACATGCGCGGCAGCGATCTCCCCCTGCGAATGACCCACCACCGCCGAGGGCACCACGCCCACCGACTCCCACAGACGGGCCAGAGCGACCATCACGGTGAACATCACCGGCTGCACCACATCCACCCGGTCGAACCCGGGCGCCCCCGCCGCACCTTGCAGCACATCCACCACCGACCAGCCCGCCAGCTCCTCCACCACAGCCGAACACTCACCCACGGCCTCGGCGAAGACATCACTGCACCCCAGCAGCTCCACCCCCATCCCCACCCACTGCCACCCCTGCCCCGGAAACACGAACGCCACCTTCGAAGCGGCCTTCGCGCTGCCTTCGAGC
>NZ_WWIQ01000011.1:3459-76999 GCF_009862985.1 Streptomyces sp. SID5464
CGAACGCCACCTTCGAAGCGGCCTTCGCGCTGCCTTCGAGCACGCCCTTCGACGGATCACCGGACAGGAAGGACTCCAGCCCCTCCACCAGTTCTCCGGACGACTCACCCACGACAGCCAGCCGACGCCGCGCCGCGGTGCGCCCCGCCAAAGCAGCCGCCACCGATCCGGCACCCACCTCGGACCGCGCACCCAGGAACGACGCCAACCGCTCCACCCGGCCCCGCATCTCACCCTCGTCGTCCCCGGAGAGCAGCCACGGCACGGGCCGGGCCGGCTCGATCTCCCGGTACCAGTACGGGCGGTGCTCCCACGGGTAGCCGGGGAGGCTCACCACACGGCGGCCGGGCGGTGTCGGCTGCGGGGCCGGACGGTATCCGGCCGCGTACAGTTCGGCGGCGACCAGAGCGGGCCGGTCGCCGCGGATGCCGTCGTGGGGGAGCGGGGTGGGGCCGAGCAGGACGTCCACCGCGGTCGTGGCGGGGACCGTGTCCCAGTCGACGGTGTCCGCGGCGGGCGCGTGCAGGAACGGCACCCGTGCGGGCCGGGTGAGGTCCTCCGGGAGCTCTGAGCGGCCGCTCAGCAGCTGTCGTAGGGCCTCCTCCACGGTGAGTTGTCCGGCGGCGCACGCGGCGGCGAGTCGGCCGGCGCCCACCCCGACGACAGCGGCGGGGACGATGCCGAGCGCGTACCAACCGCTCGTCGCGGCGGACTGATGGGCCAGCAGGAAGGCGTCGCCCAGCCCGGCCGGCGGTTCCGCGGTCAGGTCACAGGGGGCGCCGAGC
This sequence comes from Streptomyces sp. SID5464, assembly GCF_009862985.1. NCBI lineage: Bacteria > Bacillati > Actinomycetota > Actinomycetes > Kitasatosporales > Streptomycetaceae > Streptomyces > Streptomyces sp. SID5464. The sequence continues at coordinate 4,245 of NZ_WWIQ01000011.1, forward strand.
AGCCGGTTCAGCGTGTCGCCGCAGTGGGCGAGGGCGGCCTCGTAGCCGGGCGTGGCGAGGGCGAACGCCCGACGGGCGGCCGCGGACGGGAGGGCCGTGCCGTAGAAGAGGGCGACGGATGGTTCCTCGTCCTCGACGGCACGGCCGAGGCGGGTCTTTGGCGTCGTCCGGCCCGCGGCGACCTCGTCCAGCGCCTCGGCGAGTGTGGTGGCGTCGGAGCCGACGACGACGGCACGGTGCTCCAGCAGGGTACGGCGGTGCCGTGCCGTGAACACCACGTCGGCCACGTCGTTCCCGCCGGTGCGCAGCGCGTCGGCCAGCCGTCCGGCGGCGGTGCGCAACGCGGCCGGGGTGGCCGCGGTCACCGGCAGGACGTACGGCGCGGTTCCGGGGGCGGTGGCCGGGGCCGGTGCGGGGACGTACTGCTCGACGAGGACGTGGGCGTTGCTGCCGGTGAACCCGAACGCGCTGACGCCGGCCCGGGCCGGGCGGCCCTCGGCGGGCCACTTCCGGGGGGTGTCGACGAGTGCCACCGGCAGCCGGTCCCAGTCGATGTGGGGCGTGGGGCGGTCGACGAGGTGCGGCGGAAGCTCACCCGCGGACAGGGCCAGTACGACCTTCAGCAGTCCGACGACACCGGCCGCGGCGCCGAGGTGGCCGACGTTCGCCTTGGCCGACCCGATGAGCAGCGGCCGGTCGGGCGCGCGCCCGGTGCCCAAGGACTCGGCGAGGGCCCGCACTTCGATGGGGTCGCCGAGCGGGGTGCCGGTGCCGTGCGCCTCCACGTAGTCGACGTCGGCGGGTGACCAGCCGGCCCGGTCGAGGGCCTGCCGCACGACATCGGCCTGGGCCGAGGGATTGGGCACGGTCAGGCCCCCGGTCGCGCCGTCCTGGTTGAGGGCACTGCCACGCAGCACCGCGTACACGCGGTCGCCGTCGGCGACGGCCGCGCGCAGCGGCTTGAGGACCAGGGCGACGGCGCCCTCACCGCAGGCGAACCCGTCGGCGTCCTGGTCGAAGACCTTGCAGCGGCCGTCCTCGGAGAGGGCCCCGCCGCCCGCCATGGACGCCACGAGCGGGCTGGGTGCCACGATGGCGCTGGCACCGCCGACGACGGCGACCTCGCACTCGCCGGCCCGCAGCGCCTGGCAGGCGAGGTGCACCGCGGTCAGCGACGAGGAACAGGCGGTGTCGACGGCGAAGCTCGGGCCGCTGAGACCGAGGGTGTACGACAGCCGGCCGGCGACGGCCGCGTACGAGGTGCCCGTGCCGTGGTGCAGGCCGAGGTCCTCGACCGTCAGGTGCCGGGCGATCAGATGCTGGTAGTCGGCGATCGAGATACCGGCGTACACGCCGACCGGCCGGGACGCCAGTGTGTGCGCGGGGCAGCCGGCGTCCTCCAGTGCCTCCCAGGCGACTTCCAGGTACATGCGCTGCTGCGGGTCGAGCAGCTTGGCCTCGCGCGGTGAGATACGGAAGAACGGGGCGTCGAAGTCGGCGATGCCGTCGACGTACGAGCCACGGGTGGGGATGGCGGCGCCCAGCTCGTCCCACAGGGGGTCGGCCCGTCGGCCGGGCGGCGGCTCCGACGCGGTGTCGCGCCGCTCCATGAGCAGTCGCCAGAACTCCTCCGGGGAGGCGGCGGCCGGCAGTCGGCAGCCGACTCCGATGACCGCGACGGCGTCCGCCTCCGCGACGGCGTCCGCGCCGACGTCCACAGCGTCCACGGACGCGGGAGCGGCGGGTGCCGCGGGCGTGGCGGCCGGAGTGGCGGAGGTGGGGGCCACGTCCGTGAGATGCTCCGCGAGCGCCGCCACCGTCGGTCGTTCGAACACGATCGGCGTGGGCAGGTCGACGCCGAACTCCTCCTCCAGGCGCCGCCGCAGCGTGACCGCGGTCAGGGAGTCAAGCCCCTGCTCGAAGAGCCCCCGGCGACGCCCCAGCCGGTGCCCGTCGCGCAGGCCGAGGACCTCACGCACCAGCGCCTCGACGCGGTCGGCGACGGGGCCGGCGGAGGAGACGGGTGCCGTGGAGGAGACGGGCGCCGCCCCGGGCCGGGTGTCCGGCCGGGACTCGGCGACCGGTGAAGGCTCCACGGACCTCGGCGTGCCGCCGCCGGGATCCGCCCACAACTCCCCGGTCACCCGGTCGTTCTCGTCCAGCAGCGTGAGCCGGATCCGCGCCGGGGCTCCACCGGACGCCGGGGCCCCGGCCGCCGATGCGGTCTGCCGACCGCGCGGCACCTCCGGCAGCCAGTAACGGTCGCCGCCCCAGGAAGGCACCGGCAGCGAGCGATAGCGGTGCGGCCGGCCGGTGACCCGCTCCCAGCGCACCGGAACACCCGCCACGTGCAGACGGGCCAGGGCCTTGTGCGCGGCCAGCGGCCCCGGCTCGTTGCGGTTGAGCACCGGCAGGGCCGGTGCCTGCCTGCCCCGGCGGCGCTGTGCGTCGGCGAGCGGAGGCACCAGCACCGGATGCGGGCCGATCTCCACCAGCGGGTGGTCGTCTTCGGCCAGCAGCCCGTCGACGGCGGGCCACAGCAGCACGGGGCTGGTGAAGTTCCGTGCCCAGTACGCCGCGTCGAACGAAACGTCCCGCGCGTCCGGGTCGACGGTCGACACCAGCCGCACCGCCGGTGCCTGCGCGGTGATCCCCTCCAGTGCCCTCTCCAGCAGCGGTCCGCAGTGCGCCACCAGCGGGCTGTGGGCGGCGGCGTCCACCCGCAGCAGCCGGCAGCTCATGCCCCGCGCGTCCAGGGCCGCGGCGGTCTCCTTCACCGCCGTCGTCTCCCCGGCGACGATCAGCGACTCCGGGCCGTTGACGGCCACCACGGTCACCGGCAGCCCGATGTCGGCGAGCGCGTCCCGCACCTGGTCCCGGCTGCCGCGGACCGCGTACATCAGGCCGGTGCCGGCCGTCTCGCCGAGCAGACGGGCCCGGCGCACGATGACCTTGACCGCGTCCGGGAGGCTGAGCGCGCCCGCCGTGTGGGCCGCGGCCACCTCGCCGAGACTGTGCCCGACGATGGCGCCCGGGACGACACCCCGCTCGCGCAGCCACCTGGCGAGCGCGACCTGCACGGAGAAGATCGCGGGCTGCACGATCTCCGTCTGTGCGAGTCGTGACGACTCCGTGGGACGGCGTATCTCGTCCAGCAGCGACCACGAGGCCTCGGCGGCGATCAACTCGGCGCACTCGTCGAGGGTTTCGCGCACCAGCGGGTCGGAGCCGTACAGGTCGGCGGCCATGCCGGCCCACTGGCCGCCCTGGCCGGAGAAGACGAACACGGGCGGCGGCACGGCCTCCGGGTCGTCCACCACACCGGTGTAGACACCCTCCGGCGGATCCAGCGGGTCCTCCAGCGCCGCCGCCAGACCCGACCGGTCGGTGGCTACGACGGCGTAGCGGTGTGCCTCGTGGGTGCGGCGGGTCGCCGCGGAAGCCACCAGGTCGCCGAGCGGAACGTCGTCCTCGGCGACGGCCGCGCGCATCTGCGCCACCTGCTCGCCCAATGCCGTCTCACCCGCGGCGGACACCAGCAGCACCCGGGGCCCGTCCTCCGGCGCCGGGCACGGGGCCGCCGCAGCCGGTTCCACGGCCGGCGGCGCCTCCACGATGACGTGCACGTTCGTGCCGCTGAGCCCGAAGGAGCTGACGCCCGCGCGCAGCGGCCGTCCCCGGCCGGACAGGTCGACGTCGCCGAGCGGCACGCTCACGGCCCCGCCGCGCCAGTCGACCGCGGGGTTCGGGCGCTCGACGCGGGGCTGCGCGGGGACCCGTCCGGAGGAGACCACCCAGATCGTCTTCAGCAGGCCACCGATGCCGGCCGCCGCGTCCATGTGCCCGAGTACCGCCTTGTGCGAGCCCACGAGCACGGGGGAGTCCGCGGTACGCCCCGCCCCGTACACCTCGCCCAGCGCCTCCACCTCGATGAGGTCGCCGATCGGCGTCCCGGTGCCGTGCGCCTCGACGTAGTCCACCTCGTGCGGGGCGAGTCCGGCCCGGTCCAGGGCGCGCCGCAGCAGGTCGCCCTGAGCGGCGGCATTCGGCACCGTCAGGCCCAGACTGGCGCCGTCGTTGTTCACGGCCGACCCGCGGATGACGGCGTGGATCCGGTCGCCGGCCGCCACGGCGTCGGCGTACCGCTTGAGGACGACCACGCCGCAGCCCTCACCACGGACGATGCCGTCGGCGGCGGCGTCGAACGGCCGGCAGGCCCCGGACGGGGACAGCGCGCCGACGCTGCTGAGGAACACACTCAGGTCCGGCGTGATGAGCAGGCTGACGCCGCCGGCGACGGCCGTGTCGCAGTCCCCGGCACGCAGGCTCTGGGCCGCCTGATGCACGGCCAGCAGGGAGGAGGAGCAGGCGGAATTGACCGTCGACACCGGCCCGCTGAGGTCGAAGGTGTAGGCGAGACGGCCGGCGGCGAAGCTGAACTCCATGCCGCTCACGTGGTGCGGGCCGATACGGTCCAGGCCGAGGGTCCGGGCGTGCAACAGCTCGTAGTCCTTGGCGAGCATGCCCAGCACCACGGCGGTACGCGAGCCGCGCCACTCCTCGCGGGGGCGGCCCGAGTCGGCCATCGCCTCCCAGGCCACCTCCATCACCAGGCGCTGCTGCGGGTCCAGCACGCCCGCCTCACGCGGTGTGATGCCGAAGAAGGAGGCGTCGAACCGGTCGATGTCCTCCAGGAAGACGCCCACGCCGTTGGAGATGGTGCCCGGCCCGCCGGCCGGGTCGGCACGCTCCGGCCCCCACCGCTCCGCCGGCACGTCGGCGAACAGGTCGGGGCCGCTGCTCAGCAGACGCCCGAAGGAGCCGAGAGTCCGCACCCCGCCCGGGAAACGGCAGCCGACGCCGACGACGGCTATCGCCGTAGTGAAATCTCCTGGCGGTCGGGTCGTCATGTTCTGCCCCTCCGAATGGTCGAAGTAATCTCGTTCGGGAAGGCAGGCAAAACAACCCCCCGTGCAGATGTCCGTATCGCTCCGCAGCAATTCCGCAAGGCGCGGAAGGCCGATTCTGAGAAGGCCGATTGGCGACACGAGATTACTGTCGGGCGGTCCTGGAGTCAGCCCCTATCCGTCCCCTACGGGCAGGTCCCCACGGCAGGCCCCGCCCGGGGCCGCACCCCTATCGCAGGGCCCCGGCCCCCGGTGGGGTGAGGATGACGCGCCGCGCGTTCAGCTCACCGCGCTCCATGCGCCGGTGCGCCTCCGCCGCGGCGGCCAGCGGGAGCGTCTCGGTCCGCCGCGGCCGCAACAGCCCGTCCGCGAGCAGGGTGTTGATGACGTCGGCCGCTTCGGCCAGCTCCGTCACCCGCGCCCGGGAGATGACGAAGCCGACGATCGAGGCGTCCTTCATGTACATCTCGCCGGCCGGCAGGGCGGGCCGGGACGCGGCCCCAGCGAGCACCACGACCCGGCCGCGCGGCGCCAGCAGCGGCACCACCCGCTCCAGGTCGTTGCGGCCGGAGGTGTCGGTGTACAGGTCGATGCCGTCGGGTGCGGCCGCCCCCAGGAGTTCCCACTCCTCCTCGGCCCGGTGGTCCACGACCTCGGCTGCTCCCAGCCGGCGGCAGTACTCGGCGTCGCGGGGACGGGCGGTGGCCACGACCCGGGCCCCGGCCCACGCCGCCATCGCCACCAGCGCGCTTCCGACGTTCCCCGCCCCGCCGGCCACCACGACCGTCTCCCCTTTCCGCAGCCGGCCGTGGGTGAACAGCGCCAGGTGTGCCGTGGCCGCCGGATGCACCGTGGCGAGCGCGGCGTACGGGTCCACGCGGTCCGGCAGCCGGTACAGCCGGTCGGCCGGCACCACGGCCTGCTCGGCCGCGGCGCCCTGCCGGCCGCCGTGTCCCAGGCTGTTGCACCACACGCGCTCGCCGACCGCGAAGCCCCGCACGTCGCCGCCCGTCGCGGCCACCGTGCCGACCAGGTCGCGGCTGATGACGAACGGGAAGTCCATGGGCGTGCGGAACAGACCGGAACGCACGAAGGTGTCCACCGGGTTGACCGTGGTGCCGGCGACGTCGACAAGGACGTCCGCGGGTCCGGGGACCGGTGCGGGCACTTCGCTGTACCGGATGACGTCAGGGGGACCGAGTCGCTCGATGAAGGCTGCCTGCATGCGCCCAGAGTGGCGCAACCGTGCGAGCGGGTCCGTGGCGCCCGGGAATCTCTGTCACCTTCCGTGGAGACGGCCCCGCGCGACTTGACGAATTCACCGGACACTTCTTGAGGGCCGCGGAAAACACTGACACGCTCCCGGTCACTGAAGCCAGGCCGCTCTCTGCGGGCGATGCCGAAATACACCCCGAATCTGATGGTGGAAGCGTGACAGCATGATTCTGCAACGCATAGCGAACCGTGGTTTCCGGCTGGGGTCATTGTTCGAGCGGGCGGCGGCGCGTCATCCTTCGAATGTCCTCATCCTCGACCACGACCTCGACGTGGCCCCGCAGCTCGGCCGCCGGGCCACGATCGCCGAGGTCGCCGAGACCGTCGCCGACCTCGCCTCGCGGCTGTGGGCGGCGAAGGTCCGGCCGGGAGAGCGGGTCGTGGTCTACAAGTCGAACGCCTTCGACATCGTGCTGCTCGCCTGCGCGGTGGCGCGGGTCGGCGCGGTCCCCGTGCTGCTGTCGCCGAAGCTCGACGGCGACACCGTCGCGACACTGGTACGCCGGGCCGGCCGGCCCCACCTCGTCACCGACCAGGCCAAGCTGGAGCAGGAGCTGCCGGCCGACATCTTCGAGGTGAGCGAACGTGTCCTTGTCACCTCGGGCACCTTCGAGGGCACCGTCGACCTGCACGCCCTGGCCGGCTGCGAGCCCTTCGACGGCATCACCATGCCACCGGACCACCCCACACTGATCACGCACACCTCCGGCACCACCGGTACGCCCAAGCTGGCCGTGCACACCGGCCGCACCCTCCAGGCGCGCTACCGCCCTCAGGTCTCCGCGCTCGCCCCGATCGTCCGGGGGCGCGAGACGATCGCGGTACACGTGTCCTTCGTGCACTCCAGGATCTTCACCGCGCTGGCCATCTCCCTGTTCCGCGGCTTCCCGATCGTGATGATGGCCGACTCCGACCCCAAGCGCGCCGCCGACCTGTTCGCGCGGCTGCGGCCCGGCATCCTGGAGGCGCACCCCAACTCGTTCATGCACTGGGAGGAACTGGCGGACGACCCGCGCGGCCCGCTGCGCAACGTGAAACTCTTCAGCAGCACCTTCGACGCCATCCACCCGCGCACCGTGCACCGGCTGCTGAGGGCGACGCGCCGCCGCGCCCCGATGTTCGCCCAGTTGTACGGGCAGAGCGAGGTCGGCCCGGTGGTGGCCCGCTCCTTCTCCGCACGGCGCGCACCGGACGCCGACGGCCGCTGCGTCGGCATGGCCATCCCCGGTATGACCGAGGTACGGGTGGTGAGCCGCAACGGCATGCCGCCGTCCCCCGAACACCCGGGCTACATCGAGGTGCGCAGCGACGGCAGGATCGTCACCTACCTGGGCGAGCAGGACCGTTACGACCAGCAGGTCACCGACGGCTGGTGGCGGATGGGCGACGTCGGCTACCGCACGAAATGGGGGTGCGTGCACCTGCTCGACCGCGAGGTCGACCTCATCGAGGACTTCGGCAGCACCCTGGCCGTGGAGGACCAGCTCTTCGGGAAGCTGGACAACCTGCTGGAGGTCGTCATCGTGCCGGGCCGGGGCAACCTGGCCACGCCCATCGTCTGCACCAAGGACGACGTCCCCCTGGATCTGGAGGCGTGGCGCTCGGCGGTCGTCGGACTGCCGAAGATGGCCGACCCGGTGCAGTGGCGGCACGAGGACCTGCCCCAGACCGCGACCACCAAGATCAAGCGGCTGGAGCTGGCCCGTCTCCTCGCGGAACGGGCCGCCTGACCGCAGGAGTCGCGGTGGTAGCCCGCGACCTGCCGAGCTCGGGGTCTGGCGCCGCTACAGCAGGTCGCGCGGGATCTTCTCGTTCCAGGTGCGGGAGAACACCCGGCGGTCGGCCTCGTACGCGTCGAGGGTCGCGTCCACGAAGAAGTCCGTGTCGTCACAGGTCAGCTGGGTGTGCGTCACCACCCGTACGTCCCAGTCGTCCCGCTGGAAGCGCATGGTCCACGTGGACTCGCCGCTGACCGAGGTGAAGTCGTCGGCGACCGCCGTGTAGCGCTCGTGGGCGCGGCGCCCCGCCTCCAGGTTGATGTCCTCGAAGCGGACCGTGCCGCGGTCCTTCATGATGTCCAGCTCGGAGTGGTAGCCGATCAGGTCCCGCTTGACCTCCCAGCGCTCCTCGGGGGGCGTCACCTGGCTCGTGGCGAGCGGGGGAGTGCCCTCCGGTTCGCCGAAGGGGGACGCCGGCACCTCGTCCGGTTCGTCCACGGGCCGCACCGGGAGCGTGAGCGTGCTGGAGTGCTCGTGGACGCTCAGCAGGGCGGGCTTCGGCGGCGGCCAGGCCAGCGGCCAGTAGGACGTGGAGAGGGAGAGCCGGATGCGGTGGCCGGGCGGGAACGCCTGGGCCACTCCGTTCAGCGGGACGGTGGCGCGGTAGCGGCGGCCCGGCTCCAGCGGCTCGGGGGACTCCGTGCTGTCACGGCGGGTGAGGTTCAGGATGCCGTACGAGACACGGGTCGCGGAGCCGTCCGGGCTCACGTCGGAGAGCCGCGCGGCCACCATGGCGACCGGTTCGCTGACCGACAGGTCGAGTTCCACGGTCGGTGAGCCGAGGATCTCCAACTGCTTGGTCAGCGGCTCGGTGTCGAAGACGAGGGAACCGCCGTCCTCCTCCCGCTGGTCGTACGGCAGGTCCGGGGGCGCGTTGTAGGAGGCCCACTTGCCCGCGAACTGGCCCACGGACAGCGGCGACTGCACGGTCATCGCGTCACCGTCGGGGACGTCTTCCTCGCCCGCCGCCTCCCGCGGAGGTCCGATCGTGTGCCGGGTGAGCGGATGAACGGCCTGCCGGATGTGCGGAGAGGGCCATTCCGGCTCGCCGACCCAGCGGCCCGGCCGCTCCTCGTACGCGGTGGAGGGCGGCACGCTGTCCTGCATCCACGTCCGCAGCATGGGGCCGTCCATGACGCCGTTGTCGACGCCCTTGAGCCAGTGGTCCCACCACCGTACGAGCTCCTGGAGGTAGCCGATGGCGGGGCCGGGCTCCCCGAGGTGGGGGAACTTGTGCGACCAGGGGCCGATCAGCCCCTTGCGGGGCACGTCCAGGTGGCCGAGCAGCCGGGTCACGGCATTGGAGTAGCCGTCCGCCCAGCCGCTGGAGGCCAGGACCGGGCAGCGCACGCTCTTGTAGTCCTCGCACACCGAGGCGTGCCGCCAGTAGTCGTCCCGGCGCTGGTGGCGCAGCCACTGGAGGACCCAGGGTTCGGTGTTCTCCAGCCGCTCGTGCCACATCTCGCGCCAGCGGTCGCCGACCACGGCCGGGTCGGGCGGGCAGGTGCCGTAGGCGAACATCGTGCCCGCCTCGGCCAGGTTGTCCGACAGCAGGGCGCCGCCCATGTAGTGCATGTCGTCGGCGTGCCGGTCGTCGGTGAAGGAGGCGATGGCGATGGCCTTCAGTCCCGGCGGCTGCCGGGCCGCCACCTGGAGCGCCGCGAACGCGCCCCAGGAGATGCCCATCATGCCCGTGCCGCCGTCGCACCAGGGCTGCTCCGTCAGCCAGGCCAGGACCTCCTCCGCGTCCGCCTGCTCCCGCTCCAGGTACTCGTCCCGCAGCACGCCCTCCGAGTCGCCGGTGCCGCGCAGGTCGACGCGGACACAGGCGTAGCCGTGCCCCGCGAGGTACGGGTGGTGGATCGAGTCGCGTACGGCCGTGAGGTCGCGCTTGCGGTACGGGATGTACTCCAGCACCGCGGGCACCGGCTCCTGGTCCGACGAGGTGGGGCGCCAGATGTGCGCGGAGAGCCGGACCCCGTCGGACATCGGGATCGTGACGTGCTCTTCTTCCTTCGTCGCGTAGGGCAGGTTGGTCACGTAACGCATGGAACCCACGTGCTCCTCACTCTCGTGGGGTTTCACTCCGGCGGGGTTTTCCCGGAGGGTTTCACTCCGGAGGGGCTTCGTCGAAGGCGAGGCCGAGCGCCGCCACGCAGTGGTCGAACTTCTCCCGCAGCTCCTTCTCGTCGGCACCGCCGGTGAAGATGTGCGCCAACTCGTAGCTGTAGCTGTCCTGTCCGGGCAGTTCCGAGAGCCGGGTGCCCTCCTCGGGGACCACCTCGATGCGCACGCCCGGCGTTTCCCGCTCGATGCGGGCGATCTCCTCGCGCCCGGGCACCCGGCGCACCACGCCGTCGGTGAACCAGCGGTGGTACCACTTCGCCGCCATCGCGTACGGGCCCTCGCGGTGCGGCATGCGCGGGTCCTCGCCGAGCGCGAGGCGGACCATGCAGTGGTGGTTGGGGACGCCGTCGACGTACTGGAACAGCTCCGCGTGCGACTGGGAGTGCCGGGGGTTGATCTCCAGCAGGCTGATCGACTGTGTCCGGGGGTCGTAGAAGTACTCGATGCTGAAGGTGGCCGAGTCCATTCCGATCTGCCGCATCACCCGCTCCGAGACGTCGTGGAGCTCCGCGATGACCGCCGGTGGCAGCGACGAGGGGTACTGGTGGCGCAGGAAGCAGGGGGAGTCCGGGTACTGGATGGAATCCAGGACCCCGTAGACCGTCACCTCGCCCCGGTGGACGTAGCCCTCCACGGCGACCTGGACGCCGGACATCGCTTCCTCGGCCAGACAGACCCGGCCGCCGACACCGTCCATCTCCGGCGGCAGGTCGATGCGTTCGAGGATGTGCTCGAAGGGGCGGCCGATGCGGGAGATGCCGTCGCGGATCTCGGTCACGGCCTTGCGGAACTCCTCTTCGTCATCGACTCCGAAGGCGAGTTCGGACGAGTAGGAGAGCGCCGGCTTCACCCACATCGGGAAGGTCACGTTCTCGGGCGGGCGAGGCGGCTCGGCCGACAGGTCGACCCTGTCGAAGGCCGGGTGCCGGTCGGTCGCCTTCTGCTGCTCAAGACGGCTCCAGTACTTGTGCTCGCACTTGACCACCGACTCCAGGCTGGTGCTCCGCGTTCCGTAGCGTTGGCTCAGCATCGGCACGAGGGTGCTGACCGGGAAGTCCCAGTAGCCGACGATGGCGTCGATGCTGCCGTCGAAGGCGTCCAGCACCTCCCGGGCCTTGTCGAACAGCGTGGGCAGGTGCACCTCGCCGACCTGGAGTTCCTCCACGGTCAGCAGTTGGTGAAAGCGCAGCCGGTCAGCTCCGGGAACCTCCCGCAGCGTCGGCAGATTGGCCTCGTCGAGCCCGATCACGAAGACGTTCTTCACCGTCTCGTCAGACACGGATCTCCTTCCGGACAGCAGGCCCTCCCGCCGGGCCTTCCAAGATCGACTGAGTACCCCTTGCGGGTGCGGCCATGCCGGTCGGCGCCGACGCTCGTCCGCGACCACGGGGAACATGTCCGCCGCCGTTGTGGGCACCCCGTGCGGGGAAGCAACGGCGTGGCCCGAGGTGAGCGGCCGTGCCGTGGACGACACCGGCGAAAGGAGCAGCCCGTGCAGCCCGAGCAGGAACAGACCGCACCGCAGGTCGTGTCCGAGCCCGACCCGCCCTACGACTCCGACAAGCAGCAACGCCCCGGGCTCGAGGCCGACATGCGCACCGCGCCGCGCTACCGGGCGAGCCGCTACCGGGCCAGCGGGAAGCTGGAGGGCAAGGTGGCGCTGATCACCGGCGGCGACTCGGGCATCGGCCGGGCGGTGGCGTTGCTGTACGCGCGGGAGGGCGCCGACGTCGCCCTCGTCCACCTGCCCGAGGAGCAGGTGGACGCGGAGCGGGTCCGGCGCGAGGTGGAGGAGCAGGGCCGGCGCTGCCTGCTGCTGCCCGGCGACCTCAGCGACCCGGAGTTCTGCCGTGAGGCCGTCGAGCGGACCGCGGCGGAACTCGGCGGGCTGAACATCCTGGTGAGCAACGCCGCGTACCTCAACAGCAAGCTCGAACTCGACCAGTTGACCGCCGAGGACTTCGACCGGACGTTCAAGACGAACGTCTACGCGTTCTTCCACCTGCTCATGGCGGCGCTGCCCCATCTGGAGCCCGGCGACGCGGTCATCGCCACCGCGACCGAAGAGGCGCTCAAGGGCAGTACGACGATGATCGACTACGCGGCGTCCAAGGCGGCGCTGATCACCCTGACCAAGTCCGTCGCCGTGCACCTGGCCAAGCGCGGCGTGCGCGCGAACGTGGTCGCGCCGGGCCCGACCTGGACGCCGCTCAACGAGGCGGACCCGAACATGCCGCCGGACGGGCTCGCCCACATCGGCAGCGAGGCCCCGCTCGAACGCGCGGCCCAGCCGGAGGAGATCGCACCTACGTACGTCTACCTCGCCTCCGACGCCGACTCCAGCTACACGGTCGGCGAGGTCATCGCGGTGACCGGCGGCATCGTCGACACCCGCTAGCCGCAGGTCAGAAGGACCGCTCCGTGGGCAGCGGTTGTTCCGCCCAGATGGTCTTGCCCGTCGGGGTCTGGCGGCTGCCCCAGCGTTCGGAGAGCTGGGCGACGAGCAGCAGTCCTCGTCCGCCCTCGTCGAAGACGCGCGCCCGGCGCAGGTGGGGTGCGGTGCTGCTGCCGTCGGACACCTCGCAGATGAGGGCCGAATCGCGGATCAGCCGCAGCTCGATGGGGGAGCCGCCGTACCGCAGCGCGTTGGTGACCAGCTCACTGACGATGAGTTCCGTGGTGAACTCCGCCTCCGCCAGCCCCCAGGCGGCCAGTTGCCCGGCCGCCACCTTGCGGGCCCGGGCCACGGCCGTGGGTTCGGGCGGCAGTTGCCAGGTGCGCACCTTCCCGGCGCCGAGCGCGGCGGTACGGGCCAGCATCAGCACGATGTCGTCGGCGGGACGGCCGGTCAGCACCGCGCGCAGCACCTGCTCACAGGTCTCCTCGAGCGCCTCGGCAGGCCGGCCGAGCGCCTCGCGGAGCAGGGTGAGCCCGACGTCCACGTCGTGGTCGGGGGCCTTGACCAACCCGTCGGTGTAGAGAGCGAGGAGGCTGTTCTCCTCCAGCTCCACCTCGACGGCTTCGAACGGCAGGCCTCCCAGGCCCAGCGGTGGCCCGGCCGGCAGATCGAGGAACCGTACGGCGCCGCCGGGCGTGACCAGAGCGGGCGGCGGATGCCCCGCCCGGGCCATCGTGCAGCGGCGGGACACCGGGTCGTACACGGCGTACAGGCAGGTGGCGCCGACCTGCCCCGACGCCTCCGCCGCCTGCCCGCGCACCTCCGGGCCCTCTTCCCGGTCGATCCGGACGACGAGATCGTCCAGCTGGGTGAGCAGCTCGTCGGGGGCGAGATCGACGTCCGCGAGCGTCCGCACGGCGGTCCGCAGCCGGCCCATCGTGGCCGAGGCGTGGATGCCGTGTCCCACCACGTCGCCCACGACCAGGGCGACCCGGGTGCCGGACAGCGGGATCACGTCGAACCAGTCGCCCCCGATGTCCGCTCCGGAACCGGCCGGCAGATAGCGGTAGGCGACCTGCATCGCCGCCAGGTCCGGCGGCCGGTCGGGCAGGAGGCTGCGCTGGAGCGCCAGCGCCGTCCGGCGCTCCCGGGTGTAGCGGCGGGCGTTGTCCACGCTCACCGCCGCCCTGGCGACGATCTCCTCCGCGAGCAGCAGGTCGTCCTCGCTGAAGGGCTCCGGCGTGCGGTGCCGCAGGAAGTGCACCAGCCCCAGGGTCACCCAGCGGGCGCGCAGCGGCACCATCATCACCGAGTGGATCATGTACCTGCCCACCGACCTCGCGCGGGCCGGGGAGGACCTGATCCACTCCCGCAGCCCCGGATCCCCCGGCCGGTGCCGGGAGCCCCGGCCTGCGACCAGCGTCCGCACCGGCAGCGTGCCGACGGGGTACAGCGTGGTGTCACCCGAGGCGACCACCGACTCCGGGCAGCTCTCCAGCACCGACCGCTGGGCGGTGCGCCGCACGGTGACCGGCGCGTCCAGCGGCACCGGTTCCGGCTCGTCGCCCAGGGCCACGGACTCCAGCAGGTCCACGGTGACGAAGTCCGCGAACCCTCTCACCGCCACCTCGGCCAGCTCCTCGGCCGTCCGGGTCACGTCCAGGGTGCTCCCGATGCGCAGGCTCGCGTCGTTGAGCACCGCCAGCCGGCGGCGGGCCCAGTACTGCTCCGTGGTGTCGAACACGGTCGCGGACATGCCCTGCACCGCGCCGGTCTCGTCCGTCAGCGGCGACATGAACATCGACCAGGCATGGTGCCGGGTCTCGCCCGGGGCCTGGCCGTGCTCCTCGTGGAAGATCATCTCGCCGGTGCGCAGGACCTCGCGCTGCAGGCGGTCGTACTCGTCGAAGGGCGGGCTGGGCTCGATCTCCCGGAGCGTCAGGCCCTTCATCTCCTCCTCGGACCGGCCCATCACCCGGGTCATGATCTCGTTGGCGGCCACGAGTCGGGCCTCACGGTCGTAGACCGCCACCGGCACGGGGAGCTGTGCGAGCGTGAGGTCCCACAGGGTCAGGGCTCCGTGTCCGGCCCGCCGCGCCGTGTGCGCCGGTGCGGTGCCGGTGACGAGCCAGAGCCGCCCGCGGTCCGCGTCCAGCATCGGAGTGCCCTGCAGCCGGACCACGACCCGGTCGCCGTCCCGGTGCCGAAGCGCCACCTCACCGGCCCAGCGCTGCCCGTCGGCCACGTGACGTCGCGTGGAGCCGGGCAGGTCGGCGGCGAGCAGGCGGGTGACGGCCCGGCCCACGATCTCGTCGGGTTCGTATCCGAGCAGCCGTCGAGCACCGTCGCTCCACACCGTGATCACCCCACGGGCGTCGACGACGACCGCCAAGTCCTCCGGTACGCGTTCCTGCACGGTGCCTCCGGATGTGACGCCCCTGCCGCTTCCCCGGTCATCATCTCAGGAAGGGCCGCCGGTGACCCCTTGCCGGCTTCCCGGAGCGCGCGCGTCGTCAGCAGGCCAGGCGTTCCACCAGCAGGAAGCCGCCGATGGCGATCATCATCGCGCCGGAGACGCGGGTGACCGCCCGGGCCGCCGAGGGTCTGGTCCTCAGGACGGTGCGGGCCAGGACTCCGACGGTGAGGTAGACGACGGCGCAGGCGGTCATGTGCAGCGTGCCGAGCAGGCCGGTCTGCGTGGCGACCGGCCAGCCTCCCGCGGGGTCGATGAACTGCGGGAACAGCGAGAAGTACAGCAGCAACGCCTTCGGGTTCAGGCCGCTGATCCCGGCGCCCCTGAGCATGATCCGCAAGCGGGAGGAGCCCACCTCGCCCTCGGGGGCCGTCAGGACGGCAGGCTGCCTCAGCACGCCGCACCCGAGCCACACCAGGTAGCCGGCCCCGGCCACGGTCAGCGCGGTGAGCAGGGTCGCCGAGTTCGCCACGATCACCACCAGGCCCGCGACCGCGAGCAGGGTGTATCCCGCGTATCCGGCTATCAGCCCGGCGACCGCCGGGACGACCGACCGGCCCCGGATGCCCGCGGTGATCGCGTAGGCCCAGTCCGCGCCGGGGGTGAACACCAGCAGCAGATCCACTGCCAGAAATGCCGCCAGCGTCGTCGTATCCATGGATCGGTCCCTCTCACGTGCCGTGTCGCGAGAGGAAGGCTAGGTCGGATCAGCCCGAAAGTGTTCCCTTGTTTACTCCTTGATCCCGCCTTCTGGGGCAGAATCTTCTGCATGGATGCCCTTGACCGGAAAATTCTTACCGAGCTCCAGTTGGACGGCCGTCTCACGGTCACCGAGCTGGCCGCCCGAGTGAAACTGAGCGTTTCGCCCTGCCACCGCCGCCTGCGCGACCTCGAACGCGAGGGCGCCATCCGCGGTTACCGGGCGGTCGTGGATCCGGCCGCCGTGGGCCTCAATTTCGAGGCCCTCGTCTTCGTCACCCTGCGCTGGGAGGACGCCGACACCGTCTCCGCGTTCGAAGAAGGCGTGACCGCCGTCCCGCACGTACTCCAGGCGCAGCGCCTGTTCGGCGACCCCGACTACCTCCTGCGCGTCGCCACCACCGACCTGGCCGCCTTCCAGCAGCTCTACGACCGGCAGCTCGCCCGACTGCCCGGCGTCCTGCGCCTGAACTCCACCCTCGTCATGAAGCACGTCGTCGACGACCGGCCCCTGCCCGAGTGAGCGCAGCCGCCGCCCCTCGCTCAGCCGTCCAGACCGCCGGCGAACGGCATCGTCCGCCACTGTTCGACGGCTGGCTTCAACGCCTCAACCAGCAGGGGCAGTTGCGGCGCGAGCGCGAGGCACGCCACCGCGCGGGACATGCCCACGGCGTTGACGACGCGCAGCACACCCTCGTCCAGCCGGCGCAGGCCCCGGCGCTCGGCGGCCGTGTTGTAGGCGGCCTCGCACGCGGGGCCCAGAGCCGCCAGGTCCCACTCGACCGGCCCGAACGTGGTCAGCTCGAAGTCGGAGTACAGCTCGCCGCCCCGGGCGGAGACGATGTTGGCCGCGGGGGAGTCCCCGTGGACGGGCTGGAACTCGATGCCGGGGAACGCCGCCTCGAACGCCGCGCGTGAGCTGATGACGGGCTCCAGGACGTCCCACTCGCGCCGGGCGCGGTCGAGGTCGGCCGGGTCCAGCAGGTCGGGCCGTCCTTCGAGTGCGGCAAGTCCCTCGGACACGAACCGTGGTTCCGCCGCCGACAGGAACGGCAGCTCACCCGGGTACGAGCGCAGCGCGGCGTGCAGGCCGGCGACCAGTCCGGCGTTGTGCACGTAGTCGGGCTCCACGCTCCGGTCCAGCTCGACGAACTGCCAGAACGTCATCGAGAAACCGTCCCGCAGCACGGGCTCCCGCGGCACGAGCGGACTCGGTGGAACCACCGGGTGCCCCTGGTCCGCGAGCCACCCCACCACATCGAGCTCCAGCCGCTGCTGCGCCGCCTGGGACTCGGGACCGGAGTACGAGGGCAGGACGGTCGGCACCCGCACCACCACGGGCGACGGAGCCAGATGCACCACGACGGAGAACACGTCGTGGAGCACCCTCGCGTCGGTCACCGCGAGCCCCAGATCACGACCCGCGGCGACGGCCGCCGCGAGAGCACGTGACGTGCGGGCGTCGATCTGATCAGACGTCAAGAACCCATCCATACCGAGAATGCTGTCACGCCGGTCTCGGCGGTGCGACGGATTAACGATCTCCGGAGGCATGCTCCCGCGCGCCCCCGGTCAAGAACCGGTGCGCTGCCCGGCAACCGGCCGTACGGCCCCGGGCCTAGCGTGGCCGGGTCCCGTCACCAGCCACCCGGAAACGAGGAAGCCAGCGCATGCCGTACATCACCGTGGGCCAGGAGAACTCCACCGCCATAGACCTGTACTACGAGGACCACGGATCCGGACAGCCGGCTACCGCGTGATCACCTACGACCGGCGCGGTTTCGGGCAGTCCTCCCAGCCGACGACCGGCTACGACTACGACACCTTCGCCGCCGACCTGAACACCGTGATGGACACCCTCGACCTGCAAGGCGCTGTCCTCGTCGGGTTCTCGACGGGCGCCGGCGAAGTCGCCCGGTACGTGTCCGCCCACGGCTCCGGCCGGGTCGCCAAGGTCGCCTTCCTCGCCTCGCTGGAGCCCTGCCTGCTCAAGTCCGACGACAACCCGCAGGGGGTCGCCCCGAAGGAGTTCTTCGACGGGATCGTCGCGGCCGTCAAGGCGGACCGCCACGCGTACTACACCGACTTCCACAAGGACTTCTACAACCTCGACGAGAACCTCGGCACCCGGATCAGCGAGGAGGCCGTCCGCAACAGCTGGAACGTCGCTGCGGGCGGCGGGTTCTTAGCGGCGGCCGCCGCGCCGTCGACCTGGTACACCGACTTCCGGGCCGACATCCCGGCGATCGACGTGCCGGCCCTGATCCTGCACGGCACGGGCGACCGCATCCTGCCCGTGGACGGCACCGCCAGGCAGTTCCACAAGGCTCTTCCGGCCGCCGACTACGTCGAGATCGAGGGCGCCCCGCACGGTCTGTTGTGGACCCACGCGGAGGAGGTCGACTCGGCCCTGCTCGCCTTCCTGGAGAAGTGAGCCGGATTCTTCCTCCGGTTCTTCCTGGACCGCCGAGGGCCGGGATGGTGACATCGTCAAGGCCGGCAGCGTACGAACCTGCCGGCCTTGATGATGCCCACCAGCTGGGCTCCTGAGGGACGGCAAGCAGCACCTCATCCTCACCCCTCAGCAGCGGGGCACCGCCCTCAAGGAGCAGGACGGCAGGGAGGCGCGGATCGGGCCGGGCGACTTCTCCCTCTCCGACTCCTCCCGGCTGTTCCGGAAGACAGTGCCGAGCGACTTCGCCTTCACCTCCTTCCACTTCCCCCGCACCGACCTCCGCGTGCGCGACGAGGATCTGCGGGCGGTGACCGCCACGGCGTTCTCCGGACAGGAGGGCAGTGCCGCACTCGTGGCGACGTACTTCGCGCGCCTGGCCCGCGAAGCGCCGAGCCTGCGCCGGAGACCGCCGCGGCCACCCTCGTGCGCGTCAAGGACCACATCCTGCGCAACCTCTCCGACCCGGGCCTGTCACCGTCCGACATCGCCGCCGCGCATTTCATGTCGGTCCGCTATCTGCACAAACTGTTCGAGCTCGAGCGCGTGACGGTCGGGGAGTGGATCCGCACGCAGCGGCTGGAGCGGTGCCGCAGGGACCTTCTGCGCTCCCCGGCACTCGGGTACGGGGTCGCGGCCGTCGCCCGGCGCTGGGATTTCGTGAGCCCCAGCCATTTCAGCAGCGCCTTCCGCGCCGCCTACGGTGTGACGCCGCGCGAGTGGCAGACGAACGGCCTGTCCGGCGACGGGCAGAACGGAGGTGAGGACCGGCAGTACGGAGGTGAGGGCGAAAGGGAAGGAACGCCTCCGCCAACCGGCTCGTTGCACGGGAGTTCACCCACGTCACCGACCATGGGAGCATCGTGCCCGACACCACGCCCGGCCCGTCCACCCTCCTCCCCGCACTCCCGCCCCTGAGCGCGCAGGCCGAGTTGCTGATCGAGCTGGGGGTGCACGAGATCGCCGGGCTGTCCGCCGGCGAGATCCGTGACTTCGCCGCCGAGACCGACAGCGAGGGCGCCCTGCTGGCCGTGCACCCGGACAGAGCCCCCGCCTCCGCCGTCGCGCCGCTGCTGCGCCGCGACGGCAAACCGGGCTTCGTCGTCGTCGACATGCCCGACGTCGACGCGTTCACGCCCTGCGCCGTAGAACTGCCCGACGCCCCGCTCTACGTCGTCACCGGCCTCGATCGCGGTGACCACATGGGCAACTGGAGCCCGGACGAGGCACTGCCCGCCCTCACCAAGGAGGACCGCACCCCGCTGCTGCTCACCGAGGGCATCCACTGGGTGCTCCAGCAGCCGGAAGCCCTGGAGCGCAACCGCTGCTTCATGACCATCGGGTCCCGGCTGCGCAAGACCGACGGCAGCCTGGACGCCCGCACCCCGGCGATCTGGATCAGCAACGGCACCGGGCGCGACGGCCGCGAGCGCCGCAACGCCCCGAAGGTCGGCTGGTGCTGGTGGAACAACCGGCACACGTGGCTGGGCTTCGCCTCCACGACGGGCCGCAGGCCCTGAGGGGCCGTCACTGCCCGAACCGGGTGGGTGGTGCGGGCCGGCCCGCGGTCAGGGCGGCGAGGCCGGCCGCGCCTCGTCCCGGACGTCCGCGGGCAGGCGGTCTTCCATCACGTTCCCGGCCGTCCCGGCGAGACGCAGCGCGCGGGTGGCCGCCGCCACGCCTCGTCGTGTCTGCGCGCACCGCCGCCACCGCCTCGTCGTGTCGCGCACAGGCCCAGTACGCCCCCGCCAAATAGTTGCGATGGGTCGCCTCCAGCCCCGCGTCGCCCAGCGCGGCGCCGGCCGCGGCGGCACGCTCGTAGACCTCGACCCAGTGGCCCAGGACACCCAGTGGTCGGAGAACCAGTGCATGGCCTCCGCGGCCTCGACGACCCGGGCGTGCTCGCCGGACGTCGCCGCCTCGCGGAACACTCGGCGGGCTGGGCGCCGGGCGAGCCGCGCGGGCGGCCGCGAGGAGTCGCGCGTGTGCCGCCTCGTCCAGGTCCAGGCCCTGGGAGAGGGCGGTGATGGTGCCTCGGTGCGGACGCCGGCTCCGCCCGCTCCATGTCGCCGATGGCACGCCCCGACACCCCCGGTGCCTCGGCCAGTTCCTCGGTCGTCAGCCGACGGTTGTGCCGCAACTCCCGCAACAGCCGCCCGAACGGCTCCGAGAGCCCCCTCCTGTGCCCACCGCGCGATGATGCGTCCGGTCGGCGGGCGCAGGAGGGTCAGAACCTGGGGCGGGGGGCCTGCTCCTCGACGATCTTCGCGGCCTCGGCCTCCGTCTCCACGGACGGCGGGGAACCGGCCAGGGGCTTGTTGGCGGTCTCCTTCATGCACAGGACGGCGATGACGCCGATGACCGCGGCCCCCGTGGAGTAGTAGGCCGGCATGAGGGTCGAGTCGAAGGCGCTGATCAAGGCGGTGATCACCAGGGGAGTCGTGCCGCCGAAGATCGACGTGGCCAGGTTGTAGGCGACCGAGAGGGAGCCGTACCGGACGTGGGTGGGGAAGATCGCCGGGAGCGCCGCCGACATCGTGCCGAGCATCATCACCAGGGAGAGCCCCAAGAGCAGCAGCCCCAGGGCGATCAGGGCGACACTGCCCTGCCGGACGAGCAGGAAGGACGGCAGGGACAGCAGGAGGAACCCGAGCATCCCCGCCATCAGCAGCGGCCTGCGCCCGAAGCGGTCCGACAGCCGCCCGACCTGGTTGATGACGCACATCTGGAGCACCATCACGATCAGCAGGATCAGCAGCCCGTGATTGGTCCCGTACCCCAGCTCGTCGGACAGGTACGTCGGCATGTACGACAGCAGCATGTAGTCGGTGATGTTGTACGCCGCGACCAGCGCGAGGCACAGCAGCAGCGGCCGCCAGTACCGGGTGAAGATCTTGCCGAGGTCGGCTGCGGCCGAGGTCTCCACGGCCTCGGCCGCCTCGCTCGCCTTGACCTGGCCGCCCTCCAGCTTCTGGAAGGCGGGCGTCTCGTCCAGCTTCAGCCGCAGGTAGAGGCCGATGAAGCCGAGCGGGGCCGCGACCAGGAAGGGGATGCGCCAGCCCCACGCCAGCATCTGGTCGTCGCTGAGGAGGGTCTGCAGGACGACGACGAGACCGGAGGCCCCGACGTAGCCGGCGAGCGTGCCCAGCTCCAGGAAGCTGCCGAAGAAGCCGCGCCGCTTGTCGGGCGCGTACTCCGCGATGAACGTCGAGGCGCCCCCGTACTCCCCGCCGGTCGAGAAGCCCTGCACCAGCCGGAAGAAGATCAGCAGGGCCGGGGCCCACAGACCGATGACGGCGTGCGAGGGGACCAGGCCGATGGCGAAGGTCCCCACCGCCATCATGATCATGGTGAGGGAGAGGATGCGCTTGCGGCCGACCTTGTCGCCGAGCGGCCCGAACACCATGCCGCCGAGCGGTCGTACGAGGAACGCCACCGCGAACGTCGCGAAGGAGCTGAGCAGCTGGGCGGTGTCGTTCCCGGAGGGGAAGAACACCTTCCCGATGGTCGAGGCCAGATAGCTGTAGATGCCGAAGTCGTACCACTCCATCGCGTTGCCGAGGGCGGCCGCCTTCGTGGCGCGCTTGACGGCCGCCTCGTCGGTCACGGTGATGTCGCTGCGGCGCAGCTTCGGGTGGCGTCGTTTCTCGATCGCCCGGAACAGCACCCGGTGTCGTCTCACGGCTGCGGGATCCACCGACTCGTCGTTGTCGGGCGCCGTCATTACGTCGTTCCTTTCGCCGGTCGTCTGTCCCAACCACCACGCCTGCACAGATCTCGCGCGCTCAAACGAACCCCTTCGCGCGGCGCCCGGATGACTACCGAGGGTCATGACCGGGTGCTTTCGGTGAGATCCGCGCCGCATGCCGGCTGCGGTGTGTCCGGTGCCCCCGAAGGGGAACTTGATTCGCCGCGGTGCCCACCCGGGTGAGAGGAGCCCCACGTGACAGCGTCAGCGGCGGGCGACCGGAACCAGGGCGCACCGGAGGCCGGCTACGAGCCGGATCCGCGCCGGTGGCGGGCCCTGTGGGTCACCCTGGTGGCCGGCTTCATGAGCCTGCTGGACGTCTCGATCGTGGTGGTCGCCCTGCCCTCCGTCCAGCGCGGCCTGGACGCCTCTCCCGCGCAGGTGCAGTGGGTGGTGTCCGGATACGCCCTCGCCTTCGCTCTCGCGCTCGTCACCGCCGGCCGTCTCGGAGACGCGCTGGACCGGCGCCGCATCTTCCTGCTGGCCCTCAGCTGCTTCGTGCTCTTCAGCGTGGCCTGCGGGGCGGCCCCCGGCATCACGCTGCTGGTGGTGGCCCGCCTCGCCCAGGGCCTGGCGGCCGGGTTCATGGCCCCCCAGAACTCCGCGCTGATCCAGCAGATGTTCCGCGGTGCCGAACGCGGCCGGGCCTTCGGCTTCTTCGGCGCCACCGTCGGCGTATCGTCCGCAGTCGGCCCGCTCGCCGGCGGCATGATCCTCGCCCTGGCCTCCGGCGACCAGGGCTGGCGGTGGATCTTCTACGTCAACGTGCCCATCGGGATCCTCGCCGTCCTCCTCGGGCGCCGTCTGCTGCCCCGCACCCGGCGGTCCGGTCGGCAGCACGTGGACCTGCCCGGCGTCCTGCTCCTCGGCGCCGGCGTCCTCGCGCTGATGTTTCCGCTGGTCCAGGCGGGCTCCGGTGGTCTCGGCCGGCTGTGGTGGATGTTCCCCGCCGGGGCCGCGATCCTCTTCGGCTTCACCCGGTGGCAGCGTCGCCTCGTCGAGCGGGACAGCCCGCCGCTGCTCGATCCGCGGCTGTTCACCACCGTGCGCGGCTACGCCGTCGGCGCCGGCGTCGGCACCCTCTACTTCATCGGCTTCAGCGGCGTCTGGCTGGTCTTCGCGCTCTTCTACCAGGACGGCCTGGGCTTCTCCCCGCTCCGGTCCGGCCTCGCCGTGACTCCCTTCGCCCTCGGCTCGGCCTGCGGGGCCGCGGTCGCCGGCCGGCTGGTGGACCGGCTCGGCCGCATGCTCACCGTGGGCGGCCTCACGGCCGTGATCGCCGGTCTGGGCGGTACCGCGCTGCTGCTGCGCTTCGCGCCCCTCGACATCGCGCCCTGGGCCGCCGCGCCGGTGCTGTTCCTCGGCGGCGTCGGCAGCGGCTGCGTGATCTCACCGAACATCACCATGACGCTGCGCGACGTGCCCGTGCGCATGGCGGGCGCGGCGGGCGGCGCCCTGCAGACCGGGCAGCGGCTCGGCGCGGCGGTGGGCACCGCCGCCCTGCCCGGCCTCTTCTACCTGGTGCTCGACGGCGGCGACTACCGCAGCGCCCTCGCCACCGCGCTGGGCGCCGCCCTCCTCGGCATGCTCGCCTCCCTGGCCCTCGCGACGTCCGACTGGAGGCGCGACCGGCGGACGCGGCAGCAGCACGGGAAGTGCCCGGAGGACGTCGCCAACAGCCCCATACACGCCCGGCAGAACTGATCCCGCGGCGCGCCCGGCCGGGGACCGGCACCACCCCGGCCGAGTACCGGGCCCGGGCTCAGCCGGCGGCCAGTACGGTCCTATCGGCACCGGCGTTCACGTGGTCGTTCGGAGCCAGCCGCAGATAGGCCGTGATCTGCTTCCCCCTGGCGCGGGGCGCCACGGCGACCCGGTCGCTGACCGTGTGCACCAGCCGCAGTCCATGGCCGCCGACGCGGAACCGGTCGCCCTTCTGCACCGCGGGCTGCTCCGCCGAGGTGTCCCGCACGGTGATGGCCAGCTTTCCCCGGAACAGCCGCAGGATCAGCTCGCAGGGCCCGGGAGCATGCCGGATGGCATTGGTGACCAGTTCGCTGACGACGAGTTCGGCATCCATGGCCAGAGAGGCCGGAATCAGGGCGGGGGCGGGGTGCGGGCCGTGGGCGAGGAAGGCGCGCAGGGCCAGACGCGCGTCGACGGCGCTTGCCGCGCCGTCCGCCCACGCCGCGCCGAAGCGCAGCGTGGCGTGCTCGTCCGCGCCCGGCCGATCTGCCGCCTGCTTCCCAAGCGGGAGGACCATACGGAGGCTCTTTCGTTGTGTTCGCCCCTGCCGGGGCGGCTCTGTCGCCCTGCGTTTACCCGGGTGCGCACCACACATACCAGGGCAACCTCCGGGCGTTCCCGGGCTGCTCCGAGCGGCGGCAGCCACATGGGGCTGGATTCGCCGCCACGGGGCACACGGGGAACGCCGGAGGGCCTCCCGCGGAAGACGAGCCGACAGCCGGCAGGGCGGCCGATCAGCAAGGAGGCGACGACATGGCAGGGCCGGACCGCACGGAGACTGCCGCACAGCAGTCCGTGGCCGCACTCGACACCTCGCTGACCCGAAGGCTGGACGCCATCGGAACCGGGGCCTACGTCGTGGACGAGGAGGGCCGCATCCTCGCGGTCAACACCCGCGCCCGGGACGTACTGGCCCGGACCGCCGAGGACCTGCTCGGGCACGACGCGCACGACCTGCTGCACCGGGACGCCCACGGGCAGCCGCTGCCCAGGCACCGGTGCGGAATGCGGCAGGCCTTCCACGCCGGGCGGACCGCCCAGGCCGACGAGGACTACTTCGCCCGCGGAGACGGTTCCCTGCTGCCCATCGCCTGGCTGCTCACCCCGTACGACATCGGGGACGACGGACCCGGCACGCTCGTGCTCTTCCACACCGTCGGACCCACCCCGGGAACCGCCCCGGAGCCGGAGCCGACGGCCGGGCCGTTGCGGGAGCTGGAACGGCTGGCCCTGCTGGCCGACGCCACCACACGGCTGACCTCCACCCTCGACGTGGACGAGGCGCTGGAACGACTGGTGGGCCTGGTCGTGCCCCGGCTGGCCGACTGGGTGATCATCGATCTGATCACCGAGCACGACGAAGTCTGGCGTACCGCGGTCGTCCACGCCGAAGGCGGCACCCTGGTGCGCCGGGACGACCTCCAGGGCCCGATGCCGCCCGTCCCGGAGGCGTCCCCGATGCCCCTGTCCAGAGCTCTGCGCGGCGTGGCCTCCACGGTGGCCGGGCCCGACACCTACCAGCGTGAACCGGACTCCGGCATCGCGGTCGAGCAACGCCGGCTGTTCGACATCACCGGCATGCACTCGGCGGCCATCGCGCCCATCCGCAGCACACGCGCGGTCCTGGGAGCCCTGACCCTCGGCCGGGCCGAGGACCCGGTCGCCTTCACCCCCGCCGACCTCCCGCTGGTCGAGGACATCGCACGCCGGGCCGGCCTCGCCCTGGACAACGCCCGCCTGTACCAGCGCCAGCGCAAGGTCGCCGAGACCATGCAGAACCATCTGCTGCCCCAGATGCCGGGTGTTCCGGGCCTGCAGATGACCGTCCGCTACCTCCCCGCACCCGACGCCTCACAGGTCGGCGGCGACTGGTACGACGCCTTCCCCATGTCCGACGGATCCACCGCCCTGGCCGTCGGGGACGTCGTCGGGCACGACCTGGAGGCGGCGGCCGGCATGGCGCAGGTGCGCAACATGCTCCGCGCCTACGCCTGGTCCCAGCACGAACCGCCCAGCCGGATCGTCACACGGCTCGACGAGGCGCTCCAGCACATCACCGACGTCGACATGGCCACGATGATCTTCGCCCGGATCGAGGCGTCGGACGGCGACGGCCAGTGGCAGCTGTCCTGGACCAACGCGGGCCACCCGCCACCCTTGCTGATCAGCCGCGACGGCCTGGCGCGCTACCTCACCGACGGCCACGGCATCGTCCTGGGCACCGGGTCCGGCTCCCCGCGCCCCGACGCCACGACCCTGCTCGCGCCCGGATCCACCCTCGTGCTGTACACCGACGGCCTCATCGAAGCACCCGGCCACAGCCTCGACGAGGGCCTGAACCGGCTGAGCCGGCACGCCGCCGCCCTCGCCCACCGCCCCCTGTCCTCCTTCACCGACCACCTGCTGCGCCGCGTCCGCCCCGCCGACAACGAGGACGACGTCGCCCTCCTGGCCCTGCGCACACCCTCCGCCACGGCACGGGCCGGCAGTCGCTGAGCCGACGGTGATCCGGTGGTGGCTCGCCGTCGGACCCTCAGGGGTCGACCTGGATCTTGGGGCCGGGCCCGGAGCCGGCCGGGCGCTCGCCGGCGAGGACGGGGCCCACTTCGTCGAGGCCCACGGTGGCGGCGACCAGTGGCCTGGGGTCGACCGATCCGGCGGCGTACGCCCGGATGGTGGCGTCGAGGCCGGGGGAGGCGGACAGGACACCTGTCGCGGTCACGTCCTTGAGGACGAGCGTGCGGGTGTCGATCCTGCTGGGCTCGCCGGCCAGCCCGATGTACACGAGGCGGCCCCCGGGTTCGACCAGCTCCAGGGCCAGCCCCGGCAGCGAGGTGGCGTTCGAGGCGTCGACGACCGCGTCGAAGGGCACGTCCGGCACGGACTCCTCCGTCCACACGTGCTCGAAGCCCAGGGAGCGGGCGAAGGCGAGGGAGCTCTCGGTCGCGCCCATGAGGTGCACCTCGGCACCGGCCGCGCGCAGGAACATCGCCACCAGCAGCCCGATCGTCCCCGGGCCCAGGACCAGGGCGCGGTCCCCGGGCGCCGGCGCGGCGGCCCGAGCGGCGCGCAGGGCGTTGCCGCCGGGCTCGACGAGCGCGCCGAGCACGGCGTCGACGGAGTCGGGCAGGGCGTGCAACGAGGAGGCGGGTACGGCGAGTTGCTCCGCCAGCGCCCCGGGCCGGTCGCCGCGTATGCCGACCTCCCGCCGCTGCTCGCACACATGCTGACGGCCGCGCAGACAGCGGCGGCAGGTGCCGCAGCCGAGCATGGTGTCGCCCATGACCCGGCGGCCGAGCCAGGCGGGATCGACACCGTCACCGACGGCCGCCACACGCCCGGCCCACTCGTGACCCGGCCGCATAGGGTAGGCGGAGTGGCCTTGGTGGAGGTAGGCCATCGCGCCGGTGAAGAACTCCGCGTCCGTGCCGCACACACCGACCCGCTCGACGTCGACGACGACCTCACCGGGGCCGGCCACCGGTGCCGGGAGCTCCTGGACCTCGTACGCGCCGGGGCCGGTCAGGACGAACGCGCGCATCACCGGACGGCGCACGGTCGGGGATGTCGCTCGCCCGACCGTCTGCCTATGCTTCATGACGTTCCGGAATCTAGACCGCTGTTCCGTCTATGGGAAGGGCTCCATGGAGAGACTCCGCAGCGCGCAGTGGTACGAGGGACAGGACCGCAACGCCTACATCCACCGGGCATGGATGCGGCGCGGCGTGCCCGGTGACGCGTTCACCGGCCGGCCGCAGATCGCCATCGCCAACACCGCCTCGGACCTGACTCCTTGCAACGCGCATCTGAACGAGGTCGCGGCCTCGGTGCGCAACGGCGTGTACGAGGCGGGCGGCATCCCGCTGGACCTGCCGGTGGTGTCGCTGGGTGAGACGCAGGTGCGGCCCACCGCCATGCTGTGGCGGAACATGGCCGCGATGGCCACGGAGGAGATGCTGCGGGCCAACCCCGTCGACGGCGTCGTCCTGCTCGGCGGCTGCGACAAGACGATCCCCTCGCTGCTCATGGCCGCGGCCTCGGTGGACCTGCCCGCGGTGGTGGTCCCCGGCGGGCCGATGCTCAACGGCACCTTCCGCGGCGGACTGCTGGGCTGCGGCACCGGCGTGTGGCAGCTGTCGGAGGAGGTCCGCGCGGGCACGCTCTCCCAGGAACAGTTCACCCGCTCCGAGTCGGCGATGATCCGCAGCCGCGGCCACTGCAACACGATGGGCACGGCCTCGACGATGGCGCTCGTGGCGGAGGCGCTCGGCACGGTCGTCCCCGGGACGGCCGGGACACCCGCCCCCGACAGCCGGCTGCTGGAGGCCGCGCACCACGCCGGCCGGCTGGCGGTGGACATGGTGGGCGCCGACCGGCGGCCCGCGACGTTCCTGACCGAGGCGTCCTTCCGCAACGCGATCGTCGCGCTCGCGGCCATCGGCGGCTCGACCAACGCCGTCGTCCATCTCCTGGCCATCGCCGGCCGGTTGGGCATCGACCTGTCGCTCGACGACTTCGACCGCATCGGCTCCCGCGTGCCGGTCCTGGTGGACCTCCAGCCGGCCGGCCGCTTCCTCATGGAGGACTTCCACCGCGCCGGTGGCCTGCTCGCCGTCCTGCGCGAGGTCCGCGATCTGCTCGACCCCGACGCGCTGACCGTCACCGGCGGACCGCTCGCCGCCTACCTCGACGACGCCGAGATCTGGGACGGCGAGGTCATCCGCACCCGCGACCGGCCGCTGGTCGCCGAGGGCGGCATCGCCGTCCTGCGCGGCAACCTCGCACCCGACGGCGCGCTCGTCAAACCGGCCGCCGCCTCCCCGCACCTGCTCCGGCACCGGGGCCGGGCCGTCGTCTTCGACAGCATCGAGGACTTCCGCGCCCGCATCGACGACCCGGACCTCGATGTCGACGCCGACTCCGTCCTGGTGCTGCGCGGCTGCGGCCCCAGGGGATACCCGGGCATGCCCGAGGTCGCCAACATGCCCCTGCCGAAGAAGCTCCTCGCCCAGGGCGTCCGGGACATGGTCCGGGTCTGCGACGGCCGGATGAGCGGCACCGCGTACGGCACGGTCGTCCTGCACGTGGCCCCCGAGGCCGCGGCCGGCGGCCCCCTCGCCCTCGTCCGGACCGGGGACTTCATCACCCTCGACGTCGCGGCCCGCCGTATCGACGTCGACGTGCCGGACGCCGAACTCGCCCGCAGGGCCCCCGACAAGGCCACGGTCGCCGGCTTCGCCGCTCCCCGGCGCGGCTGGGAACGCCTCTACGTCGACCACGTCCGCCAGGCCGACACCGGAGCCGACCTCGACTTCCTCGTCGGCTCCAGCGGCTCCGAGGTGAGCCGTGAGTCGCACTGACACCAGGTCGCCCCGGGGCATCACCACGTCACGGGCAGCTCCGTGACGCCACCGGTGAGGGTGGTGCGCACCTCCAGCTCGTCCAGCTCCTTGGCGAGCCGCAGCCCGGGCAGACGGCGGGCCAGCGTGGCGAACACGATGCGCAACTCCACCCGGGCCAGGCTCGCGCCGATGCAGAAGTGCACGCCGTGGCCGAATCCGAGGTGCGTGCGCTCGGGGCGGTCGGGGTCGAAGGTCTCGGCGTCCGTGTAGACGGAGGCGTCGCGGTTGGCGGAGTTGACCGACAGGACCACGGCGTCGCCGCGCCGGATGGTGACGCCCGCGACGTCGACGTCGGTGTGCGCGTACCGCAGCAGCCCGAGGTCGCCGGGCGCGCCCAGGCGCATGATCTCCTCGACGGTGGCGTTGACCCGGCCGTCGGGGTCGGCGGTCAGCGCCTGCCACTGGTCGAGGCGCGTGAGCAGGAAGAGTGTGCCCAGGCCGATGCGGTTGACCGTGGTCTCGTGGCCGGCGAACAGCAGCCCGACGCAGAGCTGGATCATGTCGGCGTAGTCGTAGTCCGCGTCGGTGCTCTGCGCGCGGACGAGGTCGGAGATCACGTCCTCGCCCGGCCGCGCGCGCTTGGTCTCGGCGAGTCGGGTCATGTACGCGTTGAACTCGTCCCGCGCCCGGTGGGCCTCGTCGCCGATGGCGTAGTCGGACATGCGGTTCGACAGCGACGCGAAGAGCTCACGGTCGCTCTCGGGCACCCCGAGCAGCCGGCAGATGACCGCGACCGGCACCGGGAAGGCCAGCCCGGCGTGGAGGTCTACGACCCGGTCGGGGGCGGCGGCGTGGTCGGTGACCAGCCGGTCTACGCAACGGTCGACCAGGTGCTGGACGTGGTCGGAGAGCATCCGCATCCGCTTGGCCGAGAACGCCGGGGTCAGCAGCCGGCGCATCCGCGTGTGGTCGGCCTCCTCGGTGTCGTAGTTGCCCGTGGGGCCGTCCAGGACCGCGGCTGACGTCAGACGTGACGCCCGGTCCGGGTCGGGGTGGGAGCGGCCGAGTCGCTTGTCGCCGAGCAGGTCGCGCACCTCCTCGAAGCGGGTGACCAGCCAGGCGGGGTCACCGGCCGGTGTGGTGACCGGCGTGACCGGCGCCTCGCGGCGCAGTACGTCGTACAGAGGCGCGAGGTCGAGAACGTTCGGCCTCGGGAAGGGCAGTTGCTGACGCTCGGCGGTAACGCTCATGGCGCTCCTCCTGTGATCTCCACATGCGATCTTCGAGCCGCCCCGACCGTAGCAGTTTGTTGGCAGTGACTGTCATTAAAGTTTCGGCCAGTCGTCTCCCCTGTCGCGCGCGTGTTTAGATCGCCTGATGGAGGACGTCAGGGTGGGCAGCGGTCGTACATCCCGCCGGGGCCGGCCGCCGGTGAGCGACGAGCAGCGCGGGCGGCAACGCCTCGACATCTCCCGCCACGCGGTCCGGCTGTTCGCCGAACAGGGCGTGGCAGCCACCTCCGGCGAGCAGATCGCGCGGGCCGCCGGAGTCTCCGAGCGCACCCTGTGGCGCTACTTCCCCACCAAGGAGAGCTGCGTCGAACCGCTGCTCACGAAGATGCTCGACGCCTTCCGTGCGGTCCTGCACGCCTGGCCGCCCGGATCCGGTCTGATCGAGCACCTGCGCGCGGCCTACCAGCCCGTCCTCGACTCGTCATCCGGCGAGGACGTCGAGGCGGTTCTCGCCGTGGTCCGGATGACCCATGACGAACCCGCGCTGCGCGCCGCCTACCTCGTGCTGCGGGAGCGTGCGGAAGAGACATTCACCGAAGTGCTCGCCGCACGCATGGGCATGCCGGCCGAGACGTTCGACGTGCGGGTGCAGGCCGCCACCATGAACGCCGTGCTCAAGGTCGCGGCCGACGAGTTCGCCCGTGAGACGGCCGGCCGGGGCATCAGCCCCGAGGTCCTGAACGATCACCGTGAACAACTCGCCCACGCGCTCGGCCTCGTCTCCGGGAGAATCCCGGCCACGGACGCCGACTGACGAGCCCGGCCCGCTCAGGGACGCGCCGTGGCCCGGGGCTGTGCCGGGCTGAGGTAGTGAACGGTGGTCTGCGCGGTGTGCGGGGCCAGCAGGCCCTGCAGCTCCTCCGCCGCGACCTCGAGGAGGTCGCCGTCGCGGGTGGCGTGGAGGGTTTCCAGGACGAAGGCGACGTGTGCGGAGTCCTCGGTGACACGGGTGCGGTGGGCGTCGCGGTGGTTCCAGTGGCGCGTCAGGACGCCGGTGGCGTCCGCGTAGATGATCTCGCCGGGCTTGGGGTGCTCGACGGTGCCGGGTTCGCCGAGCGGGGTGAAGGGTTCGGTGCCGTCCGCGTACCGGATGACGACGTCCCCGGCGACGTGGTCCAGGTCGAAGGCGCCGGCGGGCAGGCCGTGACGGACGGAGACGGCGTTGTAGGAGTCGACCGCCGGGTTGATGCGCGGCAGCGTCCCCTTCTTGGCGAGGCGTCGGCCGAGCGCGTCGACGCTGGGGCGGATGCGGCGCGGGTTGGTCCCGAAGGAGCGATAGGCGGTGTGCCAGGCCTCGATGCGCGGGTCGGTCTCGTCGGCGGGCTGCCAGGTGCCGTCGGAGAGCTGCCGCTCCAGGTCCTCCAGGGCGGTGGCGGTGTGCGGCCAGGGTGCACCGCCGCGCAGGCCGGTGGCGCTGACCAGGGCGATGAGGGTGTCGGGGAAGGCCTCCGCCACGGCGGGGGTGAGGTGGAAGGTGGGCACGGCGGTTTCCGTTTCTCGACTCGGGGCGGGCCATGGCTCGGTGGTGCACGCACAGCGAACACGGCATATCCCTTACCATTCAGTGGAACGACCAGACCGTACAACGGAATGACCGTCCGGTGTCAATCAAACGACCGTGCGGTGCAGTCGAATGTTCCAGCCGGCAAGGATGGTGATCAGGTGGCCGAGACAGCCGCAGCCCTGCGGACCGTCGCGCACAACGTCCGGGCGGCCCGCGTCCGCGCGGGCCTCACGCTGGAGGAACTCAGCCGGCGCGCCCAGGTCAGCAAGGGCGCCCTGGTGGGTCTGGAGAAAGCCCAGGGCAACCCCAACCTGGCCACCCTGGTCCGGCTGGCCGACACCCTCGGCATCTCGGTGTCCGCCCTGATGCAGGGACCGCCCGAAGGCCGCGTCCGTGTCGTGTCCGCCGAGGCCGTGGCCCCCCTGTGGACCGGAGAGCGGGGCAGCGAGGCCCGATTGATGCTGACGACGTCAGGGCCGGCGCCGGTCGAGGTCTGGCGCTGGCGGCTGGAACCGGGAGAGGAGTACGCCAGCCATCCCCACCAGGGCGGCGTCGTGGAAACCGTCAGTGTCACCTCCGGCCGGATGACCCTGATCGTCGACGGCACCGAGCACATCCTCGAGGCGGGCCGGACCGCCACGTTCGACGGCGACACCCCGCACACCTACCGCGGCTCCGGCTCCGAACCCTGCCACCTGATCATGACGGTCCATCTGCCGCCCGGCCCGGCTCCGGCGAGCTGACCGGCACGACAGGCTCGGAACCTCATCCGCCACTCACGTGCCAGGCCTCGGCGTTTCCGCCAACTCGCATCGCCGAGGGGCCGCCCCACCACCGCGTCCACCCGTTCGAGCCCTTGCCGCGTCTGGGGCACACGCGTCCGGAATCGATCGCGTTCGAACGTCGACGGGACGCCGCGTGACCTCACGGAGCCGGTGGCGGACCCGGGCGTGCGGACTGGCGTGGGCGCCCGAAAACCGGTGGAGCCGTGCCGTAGTGCGCCCTTACCGTGCTGCCGGACCGAGTCGTCGAGGCAAGGACGTGCCGTTGTACACCGTGTGACCTCCCGAGCGCTGATCGGTCGCGCGGCGCGCATGTGCGCCGCGCTGCTTTCTGCTGCGGACTTCTCACTGAAACCGGTGTACTTCTGTGCTCAAAAACTGGGTGGTCATGCCCACCTGCCTGCCGCTCGTTCTCCGCCGTTGTCACGCGTGCGGGTCCGAGCGTTTCCGGGCGAGCGGCAAATTTCGCGTCAACGCCAACCACAAGCTCATCGACGCCTGGCTCCTCGTGCTCTGTACCGCTTGCGGGGAAACCGCGAAGCTCACGGTCCTGGAGCGGATGAACGTGCGCTCCGTACGACCCGAGATGCTGGACCGGCTGCATGACAACGACCTCGGCCTGACAGCTGAGTTGCTCCAGGATCCGGTCGTGCGGCGCCGCAATCGCATCGCCCTCCACTGGGACAACGCCTGGCGCCTCGACACCGGCGGATCGGATCACCTGGACCGCGAGGTGATCGACGTCTCGGTCCGCTTCGCGGCGCGGATCCCTGTCCGGCCGGTGCGCTTGATCGCTGAAGGCTGCGGTCTTTCGCGGGCCGAGGTCGAGAGACTGATCACGCAGGGGAGGCTCGTTTCGGCAGTCCGGCTGAGCGGCAAGCTCTCCGGCGACTTCACCTTCACGCTCAAGCGCTGAGCCCTCCTCAACACCAGGGCCTGCCCGGCACGACCCGCCGGACTGGCCCTGGTGCCGGCCGGAACACCGACGCGGACCGGGCCGCCCGGGACTTCTCACACCCGGCCCGCGTCCCTCACCGGAGTCAACCGCTCCCCGGCCTGCCGAGGGGCTCGCCCTGCGGCTGAGCGTGCGACCGGACCTGATGTCCGCCTGAGACGCGCAGAAGGCCCAGTTTCCCCGCACCGCTGCTTCCGGCCGCCGCCGTGTAGGTGACCATGCGCAGGTCGGCTCCGGGGACGATGAGGACGTCGCAGTCGAGCAGGATGTCGCCGATCTCCGGATGCCGGATCGTCTTGCGGTCGGTCGTGTGCTGCGCGGCGGTCGTCTGCGTGGCCCAGAGGTGAGCGAAGGCGTCGGACGATTCCCGCAGTTCCCGTACGAGGCGATCGAGCTGGGCGTCCGCGGGATAGCGCGAGACGGCGTCCTTGAGGTCGGCGACGATCGACGCCACGAGGGCGTCCGCTCCACGCTCGGACCGTACGGGGAGCATCGAGGCGCGTGCGGCGCCGTTGCCGAAGAGCGCACGGGCGAGGTTGCGTTCGGCGGTCGGAAGAACGGCGGGGTCACCGTGCAGGGCGCTCCACATGGTGTTCCACCACACCAGTGTCCAGTCGGCGGTGAACACGCCGATCGGAACGTCGCCGAGGCGGACGGCGAGCCGTTGGACGCCCGCGGGCACGTGGGTGCTGACCGTCCCGTCCTGCGGCGGAAGGAGCCCGGCGGCGCGGTACAACCGGTCGCGCTCGGCGCGGGAGAGCTGAAGGGCCCGGGCGAGGGCACCGACGACCTGGGACGAGGGGTTCCGCGCGCGTCCCTGTTCCAGGCGCAGGACGTAGTCGACGGAAAGCCCGGCCAGTTGCGCGAGTTCCTCCCGGCGCAGCCCCGGGGCGCGACGGCCGTCCGTGACGGTGAAGCCGGCGTCGGCCGGGGAGAGACGGTCGCGCCAGGCGCGCAGGAGTTCGGCGAAGCCGGAGCGGGAGGGAGCCATGCCTTCATTCTCACCGCGCGGCGCCGCATCAGCCTGGGTACTGCCAGTCCTGGTGACGGGGACGGCACTGGTTGGCGGTGGCACACCCGGCGAACGTGGCCCCGTGCCCAAGCCGGGCGCCGACACCGCCGGCCAATGAAGGAGCCTCTTATGAAGCACACCATCGTGATGACGGGCGCGGGCCGTGGGATCGGCCGCGTCGCCGCGGGGCACATCCTGCGCCGGTCGACGGACGTGCACTTCCTCGTCGTCGCCCGCGGGTCCTCCGGTACACAGCTCGCCGCGGAACTCGCCACGGGTGGGCACACGGTCTCGCACGTCCCGGCGGACCTCGGCTCGCTGGACAGCGTCCGCTCGGCCGCCACCGAGATCCGTGACCGGCTCGATCGCGGTGAACTGCCGCCGCTGCGCGGCTTCGTGGGCAACGCGGGCATCCAGTACGCGAACGCGCTCACCGAGGGACCGGAAGGATTCGAGTCCACCTTCACGGTCAACGTGCTCGCCAACCACCTGTTCGTCCGCCTGCTCCAGGACCGCTTCACCGCTCCCGCCCGGATCGTGATCACCGTCAGTGACACGCACTTCGGTGACTTCAGGCACAACTTGGGCATGGTGCCGGGCCCGGCCTGGAAGTCCCCGGACGTCCTCGCCCGCACCCGTGCCTTCGCCGAGCCGGACACCGCGGTCGCCGGGCGCACCGCGTACTCGACGAGCAAGCTGGCCGCCATCTACCTCGTGCACGAGTACGCGCGCCGCCTGCCGGCCGGGATCGACGCAGTCGCCTACAACCCGGGCTTCGTC
This sequence comes from Streptomyces sp. SID5464, assembly GCF_009862985.1. Taxonomy (NCBI): domain Bacteria; kingdom Bacillati; phylum Actinomycetota; class Actinomycetes; order Kitasatosporales; family Streptomycetaceae; genus Streptomyces; species Streptomyces sp. SID5464. The sequence goes on from NZ_WWIQ01000011.1 coordinate 39,515, forward strand.
CCCGGCACGGGCCTCGCCCGCAACGCCGACCCCGTCTCCCGGTTCGCCATGCGGCGCATCCTGCCCATGATGACCCTCACTCCGTTCGCCAGCAGCCGCGACACCGCGGGCCGCTACCTCGCCGACGTCGTCCTCGGCACGACCGTGGCCCAGACCGGCTCCTACGTCGACCGCAACCGTGTGGACCGCTCGTCCGAGGAGTCCTACGACCCACGGCGCGAAGGCGAACTCTGGGATGCCGCCGAACGGTTCACCGCAGCATGAGCAACTGGCGACGCGTACGGTGTCACCGCGGGCGCCGTCACCGCAGCGGCGGTGGCGGAGCTGGACGCGTTGCGGATGGTGGTGGTCATCGGGCTGGTCTTCTTCCACTCGGCGCTGGTGTACGCGACCGAGGGCGACTTCTACGTCACGAACACCGAGACCACCGAAGCCATCACGGTCATCGCCGGGTTCGGGGTCGTCTGGGCGATGCCGCTGCTGTTCCTGATCTCCGGCCTCGGCGCCTGGCACTCACTGCGGAGCCGTGGCGCGGGCACCTTCACCACGGAGCGGTTGCTTCGGCTGGGCGTCCCCCTCCTCCTCGGGACCCTCCTTTTGAACCCGCTCCCGCAGTGGCTGCGGCAGCGCTCGTCCGACCCCGGCTACGACGAGTCGTACGCCGGCTTCCTGCCCCACTTCTTCGACGTGCACGTGGAGTTCGACGAGTTCCCCTTCCTCGTCCAGGGAGAGCACTTCGAGACCGGCCATCTCTGGTTCGTCGTGCTCCTGCTGACGTTCTCCCTGATGCTGGCCACCCTCCACCGCTTCCTGCCGCACGCGCCCTTCCGCCGGCTCGCCGACCGCGTGGCGGCCGTGACCCTGCGCCGGCGCGGCGTCGTACTGCTCCCGGCCCTCGCCTCCGCGGAGATCTGCGCCTTCGCCGGCATGGAGGAGGACTACGCGGGCTGGCACCGCTGGTCGTACCTCCTCTTCTTCGCCGCCGGCTTCACCCTCGCCGGCGACACGCGCTTCCGCGCCGCCATGCGTCGCGACGCACGCTCCACGGCCTGTCTCGGCGCCCTCCTGTTCATGGCGGCCGCCCCCGGTTTCACCACGGCCGACGACCCCTTCACGGAGACGACCCCCCTGGCCGTCGTCTCCCGGGCCCTGTTCGGGGCGGCCGGCTGGTGCCTGGCGGTCGCCGTCCCCGGCCTCCTCGACCGCCCCCGTCAACAGCCGCCGGCGGGGCCCCCGGGGTACCTCGCGGCCGCCGTCCTTCCGCTGTACGTCCTCCACCAGCCGATCGTCGTCGCCGTGGCCTACTTCCTGGTGGGCTGGCCGGCGCCGATTCCGGTCGAGTACGTGGTGCTGGTGACGATCTCCCTCGCCCTGACGCTCGTGGCGTACGAACTGTTGGTGCGCAGGACGCGGGTGACGCGTTTCCTGTTGGGGATGCGGGCCTGAGGCGCGTCAGTCCGTGGCCGCCACGGATGCCGTCTTCTTGCGCGCGCGGTACGCGGCCGCCTTGATCTTGTTGCCGCACGAGTCCATCCCGCACCACTGCCGTCGCATGCCCCGCGAGCGGTCGATGTAGACGCGGGTGCACTCCGGGTTTCCGCACTCCTTGAGCAGGGGCACGTCCGGCCCGCTCAGAAGCTCGACGGCGTGGCGCGCCACCAGGGAGAGGGCTTCGTCCGGGGTCGCCTGCGTCCATCGGCCCGCCGGGGTGAGCTGCGGCACCGCGGCCGGCCTGCGTGCCGCCTTGTTCACGACGGTCAGCGCCGTCGCGTCGTACCCCTCCCCGAGCCGGCGGGCGGTGACCAGCTGGTAGATCGCTTCCCGCACGGTCTTCGCCTGCTCGACGTCCGCCTCCCGGCCGGCGGAGACCGCGTCGACGATGCCGGACTCCACGTACCAGGCGTTCAGCCTGTCCGGCGTCACGAACATCTCCGAGCGCTCCGAACGGCGCGCCCCGAGCGTGGCGGCGAAGTCGAGTGCCGGGTTTCCGCATACGAAGACATGGTCGAGGTTCACATCACCATTCTGACCGGTGACTGCGGCACGGACCATGCCGACGACCCCTGGGGGTCGTCGGCATGCGCGTCAGGCCGCTGTGCTGACCGGCGAGACCGCCCGGGCCGGCTGCCGTACGACGTGGCGGCGGCGGGTCGGCAGTCCGAGCGTCGGGTGGGCGACGCCCCAGACCGCGCCCTTGCAGACGAGTTCCTTGTAGACGGCGGCGAGCCGGCCCGTCAGGGCCGCCCGGACGGCGCGGTCGTCGGCGGTGACGTACTGGATCAGCCCCTCCTCGCGGCCCAGCGAGATGCACTGGTTGAAGTAGCGGAGCGGCGCGTTCGGGAGTTTCCCGCCGGTCAGGCGGGCCGCGATGGCGTCGGCGGCCTGCCATGCCATGGGGGTGCCGGAGGCGCACGACATCCGCAGCGGCTTGTCGCCCGGGCCCATGGCCAGGGCCGCGTCACCGATGGCGTACACGTCCGGGTGCGAGACCGAGCGCATGGTCCCGTCGACGAGGATCCGGCCGGTGTCGGTGACGTCCAGGGTGGTGGCCTTGGCGATCGGGTGGACGGCGAAGCCGGTGGTCCAGAGGGTGACCGTGGCGGGGATCGTCCCGCCGTCGGCGGTGGTGACGCGGTCGGCCTCGACGGCGGCGACGGAGGCGTGCTCGTGGACGGTGATGCCGAGCCTGTCGAAGACCTTCCGCAGGTGCCGGCGGCCCTTGGGGGAGAGCCAGTCGCCGAGCTCGCCGCGGGCGGCGAGGGCGACGTCGAGGTCCGGGCGGGCCTCGGCGATCTCGGACGCGGCCTCCAGGCCGGTGAGTCCGCCGCCGACCACGACCACCGACTCTCCGGCGTCCAGGCGGGCCAGACGCTCGCGCAACCGCAGTGCGCCGGGTCGGCCGGCGATCTGGTGGGCGTGCTCGGCGGCGCCCGGGACGCCCTGGTCGCTCCAGCCGCTGCCGAGGGCGTACACGAGGGTGTCGTACTCCAGCTCCTCGGCCTCCGGTTCCCCGGGGGCGTTGGCGTCGACGACGGCGACGGTCCTGCGGTCGACGTCGACGCCGGTGACCTTCGCGAGCTTCAGTTCGACGCCGGTGCCCGCGAACATCTCACTGAGGGGCCGGCGCGTGAGGTCCTGGCCGGTCGCGAGCTGGTGCATCCGGACACGCTCGACGAAGTCGGGCTCGGTGTTGACGAGGGTGATGGCGACCTCTGCGCGGTGCAGCCGCCTGGCGAGGCGGCCGGCGGCGATGGCTCCGGTGTAGCCGGCTCCGAGGACGACGATGCGGTGCTGCATTTCCGGGCTCCTGTCTTGAGCGGGACTCGCCCCCTGAACCGGGCAGCCCGCCGTTTCCTGACAGGAACGCGGTGTGAAGCACGTCACATCTTCGTCGGCAGGGTCAGAAGACCCTGAGCAGCGGATCGCCGTGGTCGGTGGCCGCCCACCGCCTGGTCGCCCGTTCGAGCTTGTCGGGGTTGACCTGGTTGCGGAACGCGGCGATGCCCTCGGTGGTGACCTCCAGACACATGACGCCGATGACCCGGCCGTCGAGCACCACGACGACGGCGGGGTCGCCGTTGGCGGTCGTGGCGTAGACGTCGGGTGAGCCGCCGACCAGGTCGCGTTTGGCCTTGCCGGGTTTGAACAGACCCCGCATGAACTTCGCGACCGCGAGGGCACCCTCGAACGCCTTGGCGCGGGCCGGGACCTTCCCGCCGCCGTCGCCGACCGAGATGGCGTCCTGGGTGAGCAGCCGCACGAGCGGTTCGGTCCGGCCGCTGGTGGCGGCCGCGAGGAACTCGTCGACGATCCGCCGGGCGGCGGCCTCGTCGACCTGGGTGCGGGCCTTGCCGTCCGCGACGTGCTTCTTGGCACGGTGGAGGATCTGCTGGCTGGCGGCCTCGGTGATGTCGAGGATCTCGGCGATCTCCCGGTGCGGGTAGTCGAACGCCTCCCGCAGGACGTAGACCGCCCGCTCGGTGGGGGAAAGGCGCTCCAGCAGGGCGAGGACCGCGAACGAGACCGATTCGCGCTGTTCGGCGGTGTCGGCCGGGCCGAGCATGGGGTCCCCGGCGAGCACCGGCTCGGGGAGCCACTGGCCCACGTAGGTCTCTCGCCGCGCGCGGGCCGAGGTGAGCTGGTTGAGGCACAGGTTGGTGAGCACCTTCGTCAGCCAGGCCTCGGGGATCTCGACGCGGTCGACGTCGGCGGCCTGCCAGCGCAGGAAGGTCTCCTGCACGGCGTCCTCGGCCTCGCTCGCGGAACCGAGGAGACGGTAGGCGATGGCCTCCAGGCGGGGCCTGGCTGCTTCGAACCGGTCCACGTCGTTCATGGTCAGGGCCATGACCATGATCCTAGCGTCGCTGGGCCCTAGCCGTGCAGTTCGCGATAGGCGGCGACCGCCCCCGGATGCAGGGGGACGGCGCCCGTGGAGATCAGGCTGCGGGCGTCGAGGAACTGGGTGCCGAGGGCCGGGGCGGGGACGAGGCGGGTGGCCCGGCGGACCAGGACGTGGGTGAGGGCGGCGGCGACGGGGGCGGGGAGGTCGGGGCGGCAGAGCAGGAGATTGGCGACGCCGATGGTCGGAACCTCGGGGGTCTCCCGGTACGCCCCGGCCGGCACCGTCACCGCCTCCAGACCCGATCCTTCCGGGCCGAGGCCGGCGCGCAGCCGGGGCAGCAGGCCGGACAGGGGCAGCAGACGGATGCCGGGGCGGGTGTCGAGCCCGGACAGTACGGGGAGCGGTACACCCCCCGCGACCAGCAGCGCGTCGATCGCGCCGGCCCGCATCGCACGCGCCGCCTGCGGCATCAGCAGATGCCGGACCCGGACGTCGGTGCCGGGGGTCAGGCCCGCGACGCGCAGCAGACGGTCGCCGAGCACGGCGCCGCCGGACGCGGGCGCGCCCAGCGAGACGGTGCGGCCCGCCAGGTCCGACACGGTGTGGATGGGCGCCCCGGCGCGCACGGCCAGCTGGACGTAGTTCTCGTAGACCCTGCCGATCGCGCGCAGCGGGACGCGGCTGCCGAACGGTGCGGTGCCGCCGTACGCCGCCCACGCGATGTCCGACAGGGCCAGGGCCACGTCGGCCCGGCGGGCCCGGAGCAGCCGTACGTTGGCCACGCTGCCCTCGCTGCTGACCACCTCGCAGGACAGCCGGGGGTAGGTGGCCGTGACCTGGGCCGCGAGCAGTCGGCCGAAGGCCGCGTAGAACCCGTCGGTCTCGCCGGTCGCGATCCTCAGAACTCCCTCCGGGCCGCTGTCCGCGCGCCGCGCGTCCGCCGCCACGGAGCCGGCGAGCAGGCCGGTGCCCGCCGCTGCGAGTGCGGCGCGCAGGACGGTGCGGCGGGTCGTCAGGCGGGCGGGGCCGGTCATGCCGTGTGCCCCTTCGGGAGCACGACCCGGACGCGCAGGCCGTGCGGTTCGGCCGCCGTGAACTCGACGTGTCCGGCGTGACCGGCCACCAGTCGCTCGGCGATCGCCAGGCCGAGACCGCTGCCGCGTACCTCGCGGTGGCGTTCCGAGCGCCAGAAGCGGGTGCCGGCCCGGGAGAGTTCGCCGGTGTTCAGGCCCGGCCCGTCGTCCTGTACCTCGAACACCGCGTCCGCGCCCTCGGTGGAACAGCGTGCCTCCACGCGGGCGCCGCTCCCGGCGTACTTGATCGCGTTGTCGAGGAGGATGTCGGCCACCTGGGCCAGCTCTCCCTCCGGGCAGGCCATGAGGACCGCGGGGCCGGGCACGAACTCCAGGCGGACTCCGGCCCGTTCGGCCACCGGCTGCCACAGCCGGACCTGGGCCGCCGCGACCGCCGCGGCGTCGCAGCACGACTCCCGCGCCCGCGTTACGGCCAGTTCGCCGGCGCGGTGCTCGGCGTTCGCCAGGGTGAGCAGGTCGTCGAGGAGGTGCTCCATGCGTTCGAGTTCGGCCGTCACCCCGGTGTAGGTGCGGGTGCCGGAGGTGCGCAGGTGGGGCTGGAGCGAGTCGATGCGCAGCCGCAGGGCGGCCAGGGGGTTGCGCAGTTGGTGCGAGGTGTCGGCGACGAGCCGGCGCTGCTGTTCCAGCGCGGTGGTGACCGCGTCGGCCATGCGGTTGAAGCCGGTGGCCAGCTGGCGCAGCTCCGGCGGGCCGCCGGCCCGCGCGTGCTCGGGCGGCAGGCCGGCGGCCAGGGTGCCGACCGCGCGGTCGAGGCGGTGCAGCGGCCGTACGACCCACCGCGTGGCCCGGCGGGCGAGCAGCACACAGGCCACGGCGAACAGACCGGCGCCGGCCAGGACGAGCGTCCAGCGCAGGGCGATGTCGTCCGCGGCGGCCCGCACCGAGGCCCGCAGCACCACGGCGCCGGACACCCTGGTGCCGGTGCCCACGGGGCGGGCGAGCAGCCGGTCGGCCCGGGACCAGGGCCGCAGCGTCCCCCCGGGTGAGACGGGCTGGTTGCGCAGCGCCGCGTCGACGAGCCGGGCGACGGCCGGGTCGGCGGCGCGCAGGCCGCCCGTCTGCACCAGCGGGGCGCGGCGGGCGTCGACGACCACGACGGCCTCGCCGTACAGCTCGGTGTAGCGGCGCACGTCGGCCGTGAGCGTGCCGGTGTCGTCGCTCTCGGCGGCCTGCTCGGCCAGCCCGGCGAAACGGTCGAGGTCGGCGGTGCGCGCCGCGACGAGTTGCTGAGTGCGCTGCGCGGCGGTGACGGCCAGCAGCGGGACGGCGAAGCCGGCCACGGCAAGGACCGCGAAGGCCAGGACCACGGTGAGGACGCGGGTGCGCATGAACAGGGCCTGCCGTGAGAAGCCGGCTCAGTCGCCGAAGCGGTAGCCGAAGCCGCGGATGGTGGTCAGCACCTCGGGGCGGCCGAGCTTGGCCCGCACCTGGGTGAGGTGCACATCGAGAGAGCGGGACACGGCGAGGAAGGCGTCGCCCCACACCTCGTCCATCAGCTGCTGGCGGCTGACCGCCGTGCCGGCCCGGGCCGCCAGCGCGGCGAGGACCTCGAACTCCTTGGCGGTCAGCCGCACCTCCGCGCCGCCGACCGTCACCCGGCGCGCGTCGAGGTCGACCTCGACGTCGGCGACGCGGACGGTGCGCGGCGCCGGGGCGGCGGGTGCCGTGGCGCGGCGGGTGACGGCCTCGATGCGGGCCAGCAGCTCGGCTAGCCGGACCGGCTTGACCAGGTAGTCGTCGGCGCCCAGCCGCAGACCACGCACCACCGACCGTTCGTCGCCCCGCGCGGTGAGCACCACCACCGGCAGGGCGCTGACCGCGCGCAGCTTGCGCAGCACCTCCAGGCCGTCCAGGTCGGGCAGGCCGAGGTCGAGCAGCAGCAGGTCGGCCTGCCGGTGGCGGGCCAGAACGTCCTCGCCGCGCCGCACCCGGGCCGGCTGGTGGCCGTTGTCGTACAGCGCCTCGGTCAGCGCGCCCGCCACCCCGTCGTCGTCCTCGGCCAGCAGCACCCGCACGGTCGCCTCCTTCCCGCCTCGTCAGTCGCGAGACCGGGAAACGCCCTCGTCCAGCGGCGACGCGTCGGAGGTCTCGCGCATCCGAATGTAGACGAGCAGCGAGATCAGGACACAGGCGGTGACGTAGTAGAAGTACCAGTTCTCGTGTCCGGCGTTCTTGAACCAGAGGGCGACGTACTCGGCGGTCCCGCCGAACACGGCCACGGTCAGTGCGTACGGCAGGCCGACGCCGAGCGCCCGGATCGAGGTCGGGAACAGCTCGGCCTTCACCACCGCGCTGATCGAGGTGTACAGGGAGCTGACGGCCAGCGGCACGACCATGAGCAGGAACGCGTACCCGGGGTCACTGGTGTGCGACAGCAGGGTGAGCGAGGGCACCACCACCACGGTGCCCAGCGCCCCGAACGCGATCAGCATGGGACGCCGCCCCACCCGGTCGGACAGCAGGCCCATCACCGGCTGGAGCACGACGAACACGAGCAGCGCGAAGAAGTTGATCCACGCCGCCGTGGGCTTGGCGATGCCGCTGGTGTTGACCATGAACTTCTGCAGGTAGGTGGTGTACGTGTAGAAGAACAGCGTGCCGCCCATGGTCAGCCCGACGACGACCAGGCACTGCCGGGGGTAGGACAGCAGCAGCCGCAGACTTCCGCGGGCCGGGCCGCTCTGCTCCTTCTCGCCTTCCGACGCGGCACGTTCGAAGCTCTCGGACTCGTCCATGCCGCGCCGCAGCCACAGCACGACCACCGCCCCCGCGGCGCCGACGACGAACGCGATCCGCCAGCCCCAGGACTCCATCTGCGCGGGGCTGAGCACCTGTTGCAGGACGATCTGCAGACCGAGCGCCGTCAGCTGCCCGGCGATGAGGGTGACGTACTGGAAACTGGAGTAGTAACCGCGGCGGCCGGGCGAGGCCACCTCGGACATGTACGTGGCGGAGGTCGAGTACTCACCTCCCACCGACAGACCTTGCAGCAGCCGCGCGGCGACCAGCAGGATCGGCGCGGCGACCCCGATCGAGCCGTACGACGGGGTCAGCGCGACGATCAGTGAACCGGCCGCCATGAGCGTCACCGACAGCGTCAGCGCCGCGCGGCGGCCGCGGCGGTCGGCGTAGCGGCCCAGGACCCAGCCGCCGATCGGCCGCATCAGGAAGCCGACCGCGAACACCGCCGCGGTGTTGAGGAGTTGGGCGGTCTGGTCGCCGGAGGGGAAGAAGACGGAGGCGAAGTAGACGCTGAAGGCGGTGTACGCGTACCAGTCGTACCACTCGATCAGATTGCCGATCGATCCGCGCACGATGTTGCTGACGACCCTGCGTTCGTCGCGGCGCGGTGTGCGCGCACGCTCGGCGGTGGTCTGTGTGGCCATCGGAACTCCCTTGTCTGCGGCCCGGAAGCACACAGAGTCGGCGGCGCGAACAGCGTCGCTCAATGCCGGGAGCCAAGTCCTTACAGTCCCTTAGGGCTCGGGCACGCCGGGAGTCGACTCACCGCGTCCGACGATCGGCGACCCGGCGGGCGGACGGGGCTCCACCGGCCGCTCGCGGGCGAACGAGATCTTGCTATCGTGAGCCGCGCGGCCTCGAACGGGGAAGAACAGGACGACCATGACCGAGTTGGACACCATCGAAAATCCCTCCGATCCGGCTGTGCAGCGGATCAGCGATGTCACCAAGCCTTCGCGATCCAACATCAAGACCACGTTGATCGAGGACGTCGAGCCCCTCACGCACTGCATCGCGGCCGGAGTGGAGTTCATCGAGGTCTACGGCAGCGACAGCAGTCCCTTCCCCGCCGAATTGCTGGATCTGTGCAGGCGGCAGAACATTCCGGTCCGCCTCATCGACTCGTCGATCGTCAACCAGTTGTTCAAGGGGGAGAGGAAGCCCAGGACGTTCGGCATCGCCCGCGTCCCTCGCCCGGCCAGGTTCAGCGATATCGAAAGCCGGAGCGGGGACGTCGTCGTTCTCGACGGGGTGAAGATCGTCGGGAACATCGGCGCGATCGTACGCACGTCGCTCGCGCTCGGAGCGTCCGGGATCATCCTGGTCGACAGTGATATCGCCAGCATCGCGGACCGGCGTCTGCAAAGGGCCAGCCGTGGCTACGTCTTCTCGCTCCCCGTCGTCCTCTCCGGTCGCGAGGAGGCCCTCGCCTTCATCCGGGACAGTGGTATGAAGCTGATGACGCTCAAGGCAGACGGCGATATTTCCGTGAAGGAACTCGGCGACAGTCCGGATCGGCTTGCCTTGTTGTTCGGCAGCGAAAAGGGCGGGCCGTCCGACCTCTTCGAGGAAGCGTCTTCCGCCTCGGTCTCGATTCCCATGATGAGTTCGACCGAGTCCCTCAACGTGTCCGTTTCCCTCGGAATCGCGCTGCACGAGAGGATCGACAGGAATCTCGCGGCCAACCGATAAGCGCCCCTTGCGGTCACAGCGGCTGCGGGACGGTGAGGAACGGCATGGCGGTGCACGCTTCCTCAGGCGTGTCACCGTCCAGCAGAGGCCTCCACATCGACAGGTGTGTCGATGCCCGCGGTCACCGTGCGGCCGGGACGTCGTCGAGGCTTGTGTAGACGGCCCTGCCCCGGGCGCGGGCCCGGGCGACCATCCGGTCGGCACCCTCGGACGGGCCGCCGATCCGCAGCACCGCGTCGCAACGGGACAGCAGCTGCTCGGCTACGGGGTGGAAGATCTCCTCGTACGCCGCATCGCCGGGGCCGGTGCTGCCGGCGGTCTCCAGCAGCGGCAGGGCGAGGGCCTCACCGGTCACGCCGAGGTGGCCGGCACGGAAGAGCTTCAGGGCCACTTCGTTCATGGCCCGGACGTTCGCCTCCAGCTTGTGCGGGTCGTCGCCGGTGCCCGACCGGTAGGGTCCGGCGACCAGGATCATGAGCGAGCGCGTGGCGGTCTGCACAGAATTACTCCTTGATGTGATGTGAGCGGCGGGCGTCAGACCAGGTGGGTCTCGACACCCGCCTGCCGCAGGGCCTTGAGGGTGGCCGGGCCATTGGGGTGGGTCTGCGCGTCATCGGCCGCGGCGTCAGTGACGAAACAATCGGCGGCGCCCGGCGCGGCGACCTGGCTGAAGGCCCGGACGCCGAGTTTGGTGGCGTCCGCGACAGCGACCGTGCGGGCCGACTGGGCAAGCCCGACCTGCTTGACCGCCGCGTCGTCCAGGGAGAACTCCGACCAGCCATGCTCGGCGTGCACGCCGCCGATGGACATCACGAAGCAGTCGAAACTCAACGACTCCAGCGTGCGCAGGGCCAGCGGCCCCACCAGCGAGCGTTCCCCCGGACGGGAGCGGCCTCCGACGATGAGGAGCTCGATCCCCGGGCGGTCCGCCAGGGCGAGGGCCGTCTGCAGGCTCAGCACGGCGACCGTCAGCGGAGCGCGTTCGGCCAGATGTTCCGCCACGTGCACGGTGGTGGTCCCCGCGTCCAGCAGCACCCGTGAACCGGGCTCCACCATCGCGGCCACGGCCGCACCCAGACGGTCCTTGGTGGCGGACTGCCACTGTTCCCGTGCGGCGAACCCGCCGCCCTCCTCACGGGGACGGTGGGCGACCGCACCGCCGTGCACCCGGCGTACCAGGCCCTGACGCTCCAGCGCGTCCAAGTCCCGGCGCACGGTCATCTCCGAGACCCCGAGACGCTGAGAGAGCTCCGACACGGACACCTTGCCCGAGCCCTGCACCAAACGCAGGGATTTGAACAGGTGAGTGTGTGAATCTGGGGTTGGGGGCGCTAGGGGGAGGGCTTGATGTCTCCCGCGAAAACGATGATCTGATCGATGAGGTTTCTCCTCAGATGGACGACGTCCGTTCCCGCGAGACGTGGACCTCCGTCCGGCAGCGTGAAAACCCACTGGTACCGCGCCCACTCATCGGGCATGTCCACTCCCGAACAGCGGATCATCGTGCCCGCCCCCGCCGGGTGGCGCCGGATGTCCAGCACGAACCGCTCCACTGCCTCGATCCCCTCACTGCGCCCCAACGGCCCCCAGAGGATGACGTCCGGGGTCAGCGCCTGGGACAGCAGAGAAGTCACGTAGCTGTCTTCTGAGGCATTGAACGCGGAGATGAACGTGTCGATCGCCGACTGTGCGGTTTCTTCCTGCATGCACCAGTCATACCAGTCGGTTCACCGGTCACGGTCGTCCCGGGACGATCGCTTCAGCCGACGAGCGCGGAGTGGCTGGGGCGGATGTTCTGATTGAGCCGGAACAGGTTGGCCGGATCGTAGGTGTCCTTGATCGCCACGAGACGTGCGTACGTCTCGTCGGTGTAGGCATCGCGGACCCGGTCGGCCTCGGGAGTGAAGTTGAGGTAGGCGGCGCCGGTGCCGAACGGTCGCATGGCGGACGCGAAGGCGCGGCCGGCTGTGATCATCCGGCTGTCGTCGGACGGGTCGTCCCACATGCAGATCGGGTGGAACAGGTAGCCGGCGTCGCGGTGGGAGAAAGCGGTCGCCGCGTCGGGCACCGCAGCGACGCCCTGCCCGACGCGGAAGATGACCATCTCGCTCAGCGGCGCTCCGAGCGAGGTCAGTTCGACGGCGTGGGACAGGAACGTGTCGATCGCGTCATCGGTGAGTTCTCGCAGGTATTCGCCACGCCAGTAGCTGCGGAAGCCGCGGGGCGCGAGGGGGTCGAGGGCCGCCTGGAAGGCGGTGTAGGGCATCGGGGCGATGTGGTCGACGGCGGGGCGGAGATCCCTGAGCGGCTGCACCACGTCGTCGCCCCGGTCGGCCGCGCCGACGTACAGGGCCGCGACGCCGAGGACCGGCTCGCCCCGCAGTCGGGCCGGGACGAACGGCTCGGGTGGTGCGGTGAGCACCACCAAGGCGGTCGCGAGTTCGTCGGGTGCGGCATCGGCGCAGTCCCGCCAGCCGCGCAGCACCTCCGGAGCGCGCTCGACCGGGAACATCGTCAGCCCCGCGAGGACCGTCGGGCCGAGCGGGTGCAAACGGAACTCGAACTCGGTGACGATGCCGAAGTTGCCGCCGCCGCCGCGCAGGCCCCAGAAGAGGTCGGCGTGCTCGCGTTCGCCGGCGCGCACCACCCTGCCGTCGGCGAGCACGACCTCGGCCGAGATGAGGTTGTCGCAGGCCAGCCCGTACTTGCAGGACGTCCAGCCGTAGCCGCCACCGGTGGTGAAACCGCCGATACCGGTGGTGGAGACCCGCCCGCCGGGCGTGTGCAGGCCATGAGCCTGCGTAGCCGTGTCCAACTCTCCCCACAGGACACCGCCGCCGGCCCGCGCGGTCCGCGCCCCCGGATCGACGGTGATCGACTTCAGGCCGCTCAGGTCGATCAGCATCCCGTCGTCACAGGTGCCCAGCCCGGCGACGCTGTGGCCGCCGCAGCGGACCGCCACGACGAGCCCGTGGTCCCGGGCGACATCGACGGCCGCCACGACGTCCGCGGTGGTCGCGCACCGGGCGACGATGGCCGGGCGGCGGTCCATCATCGCGTTGAAGACCTGGCGTGCCTCGTCGTAGCCCGGTTCGCCCCGCCGCAGCACCTGGCCGGTGAATCCCTGGCGCAGCACGGCCGCCGGATCGGTGAGGGTCATGGCTCCTCCTCCGGTCGTCATCGGATGGCGCCATCGTGTCCGGGCCGGCGTTCCTCGAGCGTTGCCCGGATCCGCCGCTCGAACGCGCGGGCGCCCTGGCGGTGCGCCACCGCGAGGGCGTGGTCGCGTTCGGCCGCGACGTCGTCCCCGGGGGCGCCGAGCGCTTCGAGGCAGGCGGCGCGCAGGCGCCGGATCTCGGCCTCCCAGAGTTCCGCGCCGCGGCCCATGCCGAGTGCCTCGTCGGCCAGTGCGAGTCCGGCGGCCGGCTCGCCCGCCAGCGCGTAGTCCTCCAGGAGCAGTCGCGTCGCCACACCCGGCAGGCCTGGTGCGGGTGCCGGGCCGCGTACGACGTGCTCGCGCACGTCCCGGACCCGCGCCAGTCCGGCGGCCGTGCGCCCCTCCAGGACGTCGAGGTGGCCCGCCAACACCTCCGCGGCCAGCAGGATCTGGGCGGGAGCGTCGTCCCCCGTGTGGGCATCGAGCATCCGCGCACAGCGGCGCACCTCCTGGGTGTCGCCGCGGTCCGCGGCGAGGATGGCGGAGAACACCCAGACGGTCGCCCGGCTGTATCCATGAGCGGACTCGTCGGCGGCGCGCAGGGCGAGGGCTTGCTGCCGGTCGGCTTCCGCGGGGCGGCCGAGGAGCCACAGCGTGTGGGCCAGGCGCAGCCGGACGATCAGCTCCGGATCCTGCCCGTAGCGCAGTACGTGGGCCTGGCGCAGGGCGGGACGGAAGTTCCGTACCGCGGCTTCGAAGTGGATGCGTGCCTTCGTCAGCCGGCCGGGCCAGTAGGCGGTGATGCCTCGGATGTAGTCGCTCTCCACCTTCAGGACCTGGTCGTCGTCGCGTGCGGCGCGTATCCGCAACTGTTCACCGAACGTCCGGGCCTGTTCCCAGTCACCACGGGTCAGCGCGGCCAGCGCGAGAGACCACACCAGCGGCGGCTCGGGGGCACATCCGAGCCGCGAGGCCAGGCGCAGGGCCCGTGCGTGCACCCGCGCCATCCGCTCGGTCGCGTAGCCTTCGCAGGCGACGAGCGGAGCCGGGAGCGCGGTGAGCAGGCGCAGTTGGAGCCGGGCGGCGTCCGGCCCGGGTGGCAGACGGTCGGAGAGCACCAGCGCGCGGTCGAGTGCCCGGACGGCATCCGCGTGGGCGTGCAGCCACTGGGCGGTCTCCGCCGACCTCTCGTACCAGCGGACCGCCTCAGCGGTCGCGCCGGCCTTGTCGTAGTGCAATGCGCGAGCCGAGGGCGGGGCCTCGCCGGTCTGCTCGAGGGCCCGGGCGATCGCGAGGTGCGCCTGTCGCCGGCGCGGCGGGCCGAGCGAGGCGTAGGCGGCGTCACGGACCCTCCCGTGGCTGAAGTCATAGGCGTTGGGGCCGTGCGCCCGGATGATGCCGCGGTGCCAGAGCTCGTCCAGGGCACCGACGAATGCCTCCTCCGTGAGTCCGGACGCGGCCGACAGAACGTCGGCGGTGAACGCCCGTCCGATCGCCGCCGCGACGCCCGCCAGCGCCGCGGCGGGCCGTGACAGCCGGGCCAGGCGGCCGGCGATCACCGCCTGCACCTTGGGCGCGTCCGTCGGCGCGTCGGGCTTGAGCGCCTCGACGACGAACAGCGGATTGCCCTCGCTGTCGCGGTAGAGGCGCCGCATCGCCGTCGCGTCGAGCGGCCTGCCGGTGATGCGCTCGGCGAGCAGTGCGGTCTGCGCCCGGTCGAGCCGGTCGAGTGCGATCTCTGTGCAGCGGCCCTGCGACTGCAGGGTGGTGGCCAGTTCGACCAGCGGGTGGCCGACGTCGCAGTCCTCGCGCCGCGCGGTGGCCGCGACGAGCAGCCGTGCGGACGGTGCCGTTCGCACCAGGTGGTGAACCAGGCGCAGCGACGGCGTGTCGGCCCACTGCGCGTCGTCGAGGATCAGCAGCAGGGGCGTGCCCGCGGCCAGCAGCGCCTGGCCGATCGCCTCGAACAGCCGCCGCCGCAGTTCGGCTCGGGGCAACGGTTCGGGCGGCGGCACCCTGCCGGTCAGCTCCGGAAGCAGGCGCGCCAGCTCGACGAGGTGAGGGCGGTCGAGCCGGGACAGGCGTGCGGCGACCGGGCGCGAGCGCAGCCATGCCGTGACGACCCCGTACGCCACCGAACCCTCCGCGGGGTAGGCGCGGGCCGCCACTGTCACGGCACCGGCCTGCGCGTGCATCTCCGAGACCAGCCGCGTCTTCCCCACGCCCGCCTCGCCGCTGACGAGCACCAGCTGTGCCCGTCCGGACACCGCGGCGCTCCACACGGCGGCCAAGCGGGCCCTCTCCGCCTCCCGGCCGACGAACGGGGAAGTGCCGGACGCCTTCCCGCCGACCGCGGGCGGCGGCCGCGAGTCGTTCTCCACTCCGGCCGGTACCGCGGCCACGAGCGACTCGTGGACGGCACGGGTTTCCGGCGACGGCTCGATCCCGAGTTCTCGGTCCAGCACCGTCGCGCAGGCATGGTAGGCGCGCACGGCGCGGGCGCGGTCTCCGGACGCCCGGCACAGCCGCATCAGGAGCCGGTGGCTCTCCTCACGCAGCGGGTCGGAAGCGACCAGCCGCTCAGCCGAGTAAATGGCCTGGGACCAGTTCCGCTCGCGCTCATGTCGGCGAACGAGTTCCTCCAACGCGTTCAGGTGCAGCCCCGCCAGCCGTTCCCGCTCACCGAGCAGCCACTCGTCGTAGCGGCCCTCCAGCAGATCGCCGGCGTACGTCTCGACTGCCTCCTGGAGACGCCCCGCGGCCAGCGACCGCTCGAAGTGCTCCACATCCAGCCACAGGGGCGCGTCCGGGCGCCACTGCAGGCTCCGCGGTCCGATGTCGATCAGCCGGTCGCACTCCGGCAGGACACGGCGCAGCGTGTGCAGCACCTTGCGCAGATTCGTGTAGGCCTGGCGCTCACTCGAACCTGGCCACAGCAGGAAGGCCAGGTGCTGACGCGGCCGCGGCGCGTCGCGGTGCAGCAGCAGGTAAGCGAGCAGCGACTCCGCACGAGCGGAGTCCAGCGGCCCCAGCCGCCGGTCCCCGACGCGCAGGTCCAAGCTGCCCAGCAGGCGCGCCTGCACGGCTTCCGCGTCCATCAGCCCTCTCGCACACACGGCCCGTTCCCCGACGGTTCAGCGGCATCCGGTCCGTCCCATCGCCGGTCGCCGGTCGCCGGTCGCCGGTCGTCACGTCACCAGTTCCAGGCTGCGGCCTCCGGTCTCGTCCCGCGAGCGGTCCGGACAGGTGGAGGCCCGCCCGCACACCGCCGCGCGCCGTCAGCGGACAGCGACGCCGTGGTGCCGGGCGTACCGAGCGGCTTCTCCCCGGTTCGTCACGCGGAGCTTTCGCAGGACGGCCGCCACATGGTGCTCGACGGTCCGCCTCGACAGGAACAGCGCCTCGGCGATCTCTGCGTTGCGCAATCCGTCGGCCAGCAAGGCGAGCACCTCCTGTTCGCGGGCGCTGAGCCCGTCGGAGCCCACCGGGCGGGACCGCCGCCTGGGGATGTCGCGCACCCCGAGCCGGCGTAGCCGACGGGCGGTCGCGTCGCGCATCGGCCCGGCGCCCAGGCGGTCGAACGCCGTGAGCGCCTCGCGCAGCATTCCCGCGTCGGTGGTGTCGGCGAGCGCGAGCGCGGACTCGTAGGGGCAGCCGAGCTCCTGCCAGCGGACGGCCGCCTCCCGCGGGCGGCCGGACAGCTGGAGCCGGTAGGGCTCGGCGGCCCGCACCGGGACGGTGGCGGGTCCGTCGGCTCGGGACAGCCAGTAGGCGAGTTCGCCGAGCAGCCACGGCTCGCCCTGTTCCACGGCGGCGGCGGAGGCCGAGCCGGCGATCGCGCGCACCTGGTCGGTGTCGCCCGCGTAGGCGGCGGCCTCGGCCAGCGCCGGCGCGGCGCCGATGATCCAGCCGACGACCGGTTCGGCGGTGACCATGGTCGTCCGCACCGTGGTCAGGAGGGGGCGGGCATCGGAGTCGCCCCGGCGGGCGCGCAGCCGCCCCAGCACCACCATGCTGAGCATCTTGCGTCCGTCGTCCACACCAGCCGTGCGCAGCACCTCCGACGCGAGCGCCTCGGCCTCCTCCCACCGCCCCTGGTCGAGCAGCGCACGCGAGTGGAACGCGCGGAGCCACTGCCGCCAGACCTCCTGGCCGTGGTCGTCGGTGAAGGCGAGGGCCTCGCCGTACCAGCGTTCGGCCTCCCGGTACCAGCGGCGGGTCACGCAGATCAACTGGAGCCAGAAATACGCGAGTCCCGCCTGGTCGTGAGCGGATGCCGCGCGTGCCAGCCGGACGCTCTCCCCGATGAGGCCGAGGGCGGCCGTGTCGCCCTCCAGTGCGCGGCCGATGCCGATCGACGACAGCGCGAGAGCCCGTCCCTGCGGGTCCGTTCCGTCGCCGGTCATCGCGAGGAGCCGCTCACCCCAGGCGATCGCATCGGCGCCGCGGAAGGCCATTCCGGACAGTTTCGCGCGGACGGCACAGGCCAGTGCCAGCTCGGGCGTCGGTGGCAGCCCGGCCAGCAACCCGAGGGCCTCGTCACACGCCTTCTCACCGAGGGGGATCTCCCGGGCCAGATGCGCCGCGGTGATCGCCAGACCGACCAGCGCCCCGCTCTGCCGGCGTCTGTCACCGGTCTTCCGCCACGCGTCGACTGAGGCCTGCCGGGCCCGCAGGGCGGCTTCGAGGTCGTCGGCGAGATGGCACTCCCGCCCGAGCGCCTCGAGCAGTCCTGCCCGGTCCGCGGCAGGGAGCCCCTGGACGACGTCGAGCGCACGGCGGAGGTGGGCGGCGGCCTCCTTGTGAGCCCCGAGCGCGGATGCCCGTTCTGCCGCGAGGGGTGCGTAGGCGAGCACGGCGGCCCGGTCGTGGGCACGCTGCGCGTGCTCGGCGAGACGCGCCGGTTCCACTTCGCCGGGCGGGCGCGCGGTGAGCACGGCCAGCGCCCGCCGGTGCAGGTCCGCCGCGCGCCCCGGCGGGGTCGCCTGCTCGACGGCGACGCGGACCAGCTCGTGCCGGAACGCGACCGCGCCGTGCTCGGCGGTGAGCATTCCGCGCTCCACGCACTCGTCGAGTTCTCGGGCCGAGCAGCCGGAGACCGCCTCGACCAGCCACGGTGCGGCCCGGGTCCCGAGGCAGGCGAGGGTGTCGAGGGCATCACGAGCCCCTGGTCCCAGGCGCGCGGCGCGGGCGAGCACCGCGTCCCGGACGGTGGCGGGCACGGTGGCGCCGCCGTCGCCCAGTACCTGCGTCACGAAGAAGGCGTTGCCGCCCGTTCGGCGGTGCAGTTCGGCCGGGTGGAGCCCGGTTCCCGCCGCGAGACGCGCGACGGCCGCCTCGGACAGCGGGGGCACGGTCAGCCGGCGCACCGCGGGAAGCGCCGCCAGGTCCCCGGCCAGCACCCGCAGCGGATGGCGGGGCCCCACTTCGTCCTGCCGGTAGGCCACGGCGACCATGGCCGGGCATGCCCCCAGGCGGCGGCCCAGGAAGCGCAGCAGGTCCAGCGTGGCCTCGTCGGCCCAGTGCGCGTCGTCCAGGACGACCAGGGTCGGGACGGCGCCCTCGCGCAGCTCTTCGAACAGCCGGCGACGCACCGTCACGGGGTCGGGGGTGCCGCTGAGCTCCCGGCTCAGGGGGGCGGGCAGGGAGTCGGCCATGTCGCGCAGCGGACCGAGGGGAAGCGGCGTGGTGAGCGGTTCGCTGCTGCCGCTGAGCAGTCGGGCGTTGCCCAGTCGCCGGCCGAACTCGTGGAGCAGCACGGTCTTGCCGGCGCCCGCGTCGCCCCCGACGAGGACGAGGCGCCCGGTGCCGGCGGCCGCCTCCCCCCACCAGCGGGACAGCGATGCGAGTTCACTGTCCCGTTCTTCGAGTGTCCGTGTGCCGGCCGTCACACTTCGATGGTAGGTAGACGGCCGCCCCGAAGGATGGGTATTCACTACCGATGTCGGTGTCCGGCCGCTCTGCGCATGCTTCCTGGTGACCGAAGGGACCATCGGAGCGGCGGAGACGGCCATGGACTACGACGTGATCATCGTGGGCGCGAGCATCGCCGGCTGCACGGCGGCGACGGCGTACGGCCGGGCGGGGCTGCGGGTGGCGCTGGTCGAGCGGCACCGCAGTCCCCAGGCACACAAGACGCTGTGCGGGCACTTCGTGCTCGGCGGCACCCATGACGTCCTGCGGCGACTGGGCTTCTGGCAGCCGATGCTCGACCACGGTGCGGCGGTGACGACCGGACTCGGCGTGTGGACCGGGTCCGGCTGGATCGTCCCCCGGCCGGACAGCGGGGTCCCGCCGGCGATCAGCCTGCGCCGCAGGAAGCTCGACCCGCTGCTGCGGGAGATCGCCGGCTCGACCCCCGGCGTGCACCTCATGACGGGGCACCGTGTCGTCGACCTGGTCGAGGACGCCGGGGGAGCCGTCGCGGGAGTCGTCACGTCGGACGGAGGGACCGGGCGCACCACCCTTCGGGCCCGTCTGGTCGTCGGTGCGGACGGCCACCGCTCCACGGTCGCCCGACTCGCCCGGGTCGCCGAGGACCGTGCCCCGAACGAGCGTTTCCTGTTCTGGACGTATTACGAGGGGGCGACGATGAACGGCCCCGGTGACGGCCAGGTCTGGCCCCTCGGCCGGGACGTCGCCGTGTGCATCCCGGTCGACGACGGCCTGACGCAGGTGGGCGTCTTCCCGGCGAAGGACCGGCTTCCCGAGTTCACCACCGATCGCACCGCCGCCTTCGACCGGTTCGTCGCGCGCCTGCCGGACGGGCCCTCGCTCGCCGGCGCGCGACAGGTGTCGAACCTCGTCGGCACCACCGACTATCCGTGCGTTCGCCGGGATCCCGCACCGCGGCCCGGGCTGGCCCTGATCGGGGATGCCGCGACCGCATCCGACCCCGTACCCGCCGTCGGATGCGGCTGGGCGTTCCGCAGCGCGGCATGGCTGGCCGACGCGACCGCCGAAGCCCTGTGCCGCGGCGCGAACGTTCGCCAGGCGCTGCGCTCGTACCGCCGAGCGCATCGGTTCATCGACAAGTACGACGCCCTCGGCCGGAAGGAAGCTCTCGCCGAACCGCCCAACGCGCTTCAACGGGCGGTCCGCACGGCAGCTCTGTCCGACCCGGACATCGCCCGTCGGCTGGCGCTGTTCGCGATGCGGGCGGCGGAGCCGTCGGTCCTGCTCAACCCCAAGGTGATGGCCAGGGCACTCGTCACGGTGCGGGTGCGGCGGCCGGGGGAGACGCCACCGGTCGTTCCCGCCGGCCGACCGGCGGCAGCCGTCCGGGCCGACCGGCTCGGGTCCTGACCGCAGCTCTCGGCCCGGACGCCGCACGGCCCCGGGCGCCCGCCCGGGAGCCACGGCGCACCGGCGTGCCGTGCGCCGGCGCCGTCGGCGGGTCAGGATGGTCGGGAACGGCACCGACCGACCGGGTGCCGGGAGGAGGCGACGATGCTGCGGACGCGACTGTGTGACGTACTCGGTATCGAGGTGCCCGTCATCGGCGCACCGTACGGGCCGTTCGAGCAGGTCGACCTCGCTGCCGCCCTGTGCGGGGCGGGGGCCCTCGGCAGTCTGGGCACGGCGGTGCGCCCGCTCGCCGACCTACGGCGCCAGTGGGCCCGTATGCGGGAGCTGACCGACCGGCCCTTCGCCATCAACCACACCCTCCGCCCGCTGAACGAGGAGGCGTTCCAGGCCACCCTGGACGAGCGCCCGGCTGCCGTCTCGTTCCACCTCGGCGTTCCCGGCGACCTGATCGAGCGCGCCCACGACGCGGGCATCCTGTGGATCCAGCAGGTCATGGACGTCCAGCAGGCGGAGCAGGCCGTGCGTGCGGGCGCGGACGTCATCGTCGCCCAGGGTGGCGAGGCGGGCGGCCAGGGCGGCGAGGTGGCCACGATGGTGCTGGTTCCGCAGGTGGTGGACATCGCGGGAGACACGCCCGTCGTGGCCGCGGGCGGCATCGCCGACGGCCGGGGCCTGGCGGCGGCACTGGCCCTGGGCGCGCAGGGCGTGGCCATCGGCACACGTCTGCTCGCATCGGTGGAGATGAACGTCGCCACCGAGTGGAAGGACCGGATCGTCGCCGCCGACGCACGCGACACCGTCAAACTGGAACACAGCGACCGCTTCATGCCGCCGTTCTCACGGCCCGGTGGCTACGCCTTCCCCCGCTCGCTGCGTACGCCCTTCCTCGACGACGCCGAAGCGCATCCCGAGCAGCTGCAGCCGGCCGAAGCCGGTCCCCGCATCGTGGGAGCCATGCTCGAGGGCCGCGGGCACGAATTCCTGCCCTTCACCGGCCAGTCGGCAGCCCTCGTCCACGACGTCCTTCCGGCGGCCGAGATCGTACGGAGGATCGTCGACGACGCGGAGGCGATTCTGCGCCGAACAGCCGACACGTACACGCGCGGCATTCCGCGCTGACCACGTGGACCACCGCGAGTCGCACGAATCTGTTCGACCTGTCGGACATTGTTCGAAACCTATTGACGCTGCCCTGGGCGTCGACTGAGACTCTCGCAACACACGTCACCTGCGTGTAACGGCAGGCCCCACGGCAAGGGTTTGCCGTCGCCTCGCCGGCTCCTCGTTCCGCGTTCCGCCTTGTCCGTCATCAGCCATGCCTCAGCAGGGAACCTCGACATGACGCACGTCGCACGATTCGCACGACTTCGCAGCGGCGCGAGACGCCGGGCGGGCCATCTCGCCGGGCTGACCGCCGCGTCGATGCTGCTCACCCTCGCCGGACCCACCGCCTCCGCAGAAGCGGCACCGGCCGCACCGGTGGCCGAAGCCGCGGACATCGCCGACGGCCTGGCCCTGTGGTACAAGCTCGACGCAGACTCCGGCAGCACCGCGACCGACGCCTCCGGCCACGGCCGCGACGGCACGGTCAGCGGCACCGCCGGCTGGTCGGCATCCGGTCAGGGGCTCGCCTTCAACGGATCGGACACCTACATCAAGGTGCCGGACGACGTCATGAAGGGCATGGACTCGATCACCGTCTCCATGGACGTACTGATCGACTCCGCCCAGAGCACGCCCTACTTCCTCTACGGCTTCGGCAACACCAGCGCGGGCAGCGGCAACGGATACCTGTTCACCACCGGCAACTCCTTCCGCACCTCCGTCGCGACGGGCAACTGGTCGACCGAGCAGACCACCAAGCCGTCCGACTCCCACAACCTGACCCGCGGCGTGTGGAAGCACGTCTCCTACACCCAGACCGGCTCCACGGGTGTGCTCTACGAGGACGGCGTCGAGGTCGGCCGCAACACCTCGGTCACCACCACGCCCGGCGCCATCGGCTCCGGCAGCACCAAGGCCAACTACATCGGCAAGTCCGTCTACGACGGCGACAAGCTCTTCAAGGGCCGGATACGTGACTTCCGTGTATACGACCGGGCACTGGACGGTCCGGAGGTCGAGCAGCTCTCCCTCCCCGTCGCCACGCAGGGCGTCGCCGACGACAAGGAGGCGCTGAGCCTCGGTGACACCAGCGGCGTCACCTCCGACCTGGACCTGCCCAGGACCGGCCCGGCCGGCGGCTCCTCCATCACCTGGGACAGCGACAACCCGTCCGTCGTGTCGGACACCGGCAAGGTGACCCGCCCCGAGGCCGGTTCACCGGACGGCCGTGCCACGCTCACGGCGACCCTGAAGAAGGGCACCGTGACCGGCACCAAGACCTTCGACGTCACGGTCCGGCCCGCGCTCGACGACGCCGCCGCCACCCGGCAGGCCGCCGAGGCGCTCACGGTGCACAACCTCGACGACGCGCGCGGCAACCTCACCCTGCCCAGGAGCGGCGCCCTCGGCACGACCGTCACGTGGTCCTCCGCGAAGCCGGACGTCGTCTCCGCCGACGGCGAGGTCCACCGCCCCGCGCACGGTGACGGCGCCACCACCGTCGAGCTGACCGCCACCGTCACCAAGGGCCAGGCCGAGGCCACGCGCGTCATGACGGCCAGAGTGCCCGAACTGCCCGCCGAGGCGGCCCTCAAGGGCTACATGTTCAGCTACTTCACCGGCGAGGGCACCTCGGACGGCGAACAGCTCTACGCCGCCCTGAGCAAGGGCAACGACCCGCTGCACTGGCGTGAACTGAACGACGGCAAGCCGGTCCTCACCTCCACGCTCGGCGAGAAGGGCCTGCGCGACCCGTTCATCATCCGCTCCCCGGAGGGCGACAAGTTCTACCAGATCGCCACCGACCTGAGGATCTACGGCAACGGCGACTGGGACGCCGCCCAGCGCAACGGCAGCAAGTCCATCATGGTCTGGGAGTCCACCGACCTGGTGCACTGGACGAACCAGCGCCTGGTCAAGGTCTCACCCGACAGCGCCGGCAACACCTGGGCACCGGAAGCCTTCTACGACGCCGAGCGCGGTGAGTACGTCGTCTTCTGGGCGTCGAAGCTGTACGACAACGCCGACCACTCCGGCGACACGTACAACCGCATGATGTACGCCACCACCCGCGACTTCTACACCTTCAGCGAGCCCAAGGTGTGGATCGACCGCGGCTACTCGGTCATCGACTCCACGATGATCCGGCACGACGGCACGTACTACCGCCTGTCCAAGGACGAGCGGAACAACACCTCCTCCACCCCCAACAGCAAGTTCGTCTTCCAGGAGAAGAGCGACTCGATCCTGAACCCGTCCTGGGCCCCGGTCGCCGAGGGCATCGGCAAGGGCGCGATGAACGCCGCCGAGGGACCGCTGGTGTTCAAGTCCAACACCGAGGAGAAGTGGTACGCGTTCCTCGACGAGTTCGGCGGCCGCGGCTACATCCCGTTCGAGACGACCGACCTGGACTCCGGCACCTGGACCCCGTCCACCGGCTACGACCTGCCCGCCAAGCCCCGGCACGGCACCGTGCTGCCGGTCACCCAGGCCGAGTACGACCGGCTGCTGCGCGCCTACCAGCCCGACCAGGTCGTCAAGAGCGTCGAGGACGTGTCGGTGAAGACGCGGGTCGGCGTCGCCCCGGTCCTGCCGGCCACCGTCGTCGCCGAGTACGCCGACGGCGTCAAGCGGCCGGTCTCCGTCGACTGGGCGGACGTACCGGCGTCGTCGTACGCACAGCCGGGCACCTTCACCGTGACCGGCACCCTGCCGAACGGCGCCGCGATTCCGGTCCGGGCCGAAGTGACCGTGTCGGACGAGGGCTCCGACGTCCCGGCGGACCTGCTCCTGCACTACGACTTCGACGAGACGGGCGGCAGCATCGCCCAGGACTCCAGCGGGCACGGCTACCACGGCACCTACGTCCGTACCCCCGACTTCGGCGGCGGCGTGCACGGCGGTTCGTTCAAGATGTCCGGCGACTCCGGCTCGCCGTACGTGAAGATCCCCAACGGTGTGCTGAAGGGCGCCGACAGCGTGACGGTGTCGACGTACGCCAAGTGGAAGGGCGGCAGCAGCTTCCAGTGGCTGTTCGGGCTCGGTCCCGACAGCGACAAGTACCTGTTCGCCACTCCGTCCAACGGGGGCTCCAGCCTCTACTCGGCCATCACGAAGGCGAGTTGGTCGGCGGAGTCGAAGCTGACGGCCGGCTCGCAGCTCACGCCCGGCCAGTGGCGGCACGTCACGGTGACGCTGGACGGCGCCACCGGCACGATGGTCCTCTACGCGGACGGCGTCGAGGCGGCCCGCACGACGACCACCATCAAACCGTCCGAGCTGTACGACGCGGCCAAGGACTACAGCGGCTACATCGGCCGGTCCCTGTACGCGGCCGACCCCTACTTCGGCGGCGAGGTCGACGACTTCCGCATCTACGACCGTGCCCTGACGGGCGCCGAGGTCATGGAGCTCAGCGGCAACACGGCGGGCATCGCCAAGGCGACGCACCCGGCGCTCGAGGTCGACGCGATCGTCGACAACGCGGGCGGCACGATCACCCTGCCGATGAAGGAGGGCACCGACCTCACCGCGCTGGCACCGGAGTTCGCGCTCGCCGAAGGCGCGACGATCAGCCCCGCCTCCGGCAGCGTGCACGACTTCACCCAGCCGGTGACGTACGAGGTCACCGGGTCGGACGGCAAGAAGCGCACCTGGAAGGTCTCGGCGCTCATCATGAGGACCCCGGTCCTGCCGGGCCTGAACGCCGACCCGAACATCGTGCGCTTCGGCGACACCTTCTACATCTACCCGACGACCGACGGCTTCGAGGGCTGGAGCGGCACGCAGTTCAAGGCCTGGTCCTCCACGGACCTGGTCCACTGGAAGGACCACGGCGTCATCCTCGACCTGGGGCCGGACGTCAGCTGGGCGGACAGCCGGGCCTGGGCACCGGCGATCACCGAGAAGGACGGGAAGTACTACTTCTACTTCTGCGCCGACGCGAACATCGGCGTCGCGGTGTCCGACTCGCCCACCGGGCCGTTCAAGGACGCCCTGGGCAAACCGCTGCTGAAGGCCGGTGACTTCCGCGGCCAGATGATCGACCCGGCGGTCTTCACCGACGACGACGGCACGAAGTACCTCTACTGGGGCAACGGCCGCGCCTACGTCGTCCCGCTGGGCGACGACATGACCTCCATCGACACCTCGAAGGTCCAGGACATCACCCCGAGCGGCTACAACGAGGGCACTTTCGTCGTCAAGCGCAAGGGCACCTACTACTTCATGTGGTCGGAGAACGACACCCGGGACGAGAACTACCGCGTCGCCTACGCGACCGGCCCCTCGCCCACCGGCCCGTGGACCAAGCGGGGCGTGATCCTGGAGAAGGACCTGTCCTTGGGCATCAAGGGCCCGGGCCACCACTCCGTCGTCCACGTCCCGAACACCGACGACTGGTACATCGCCTACCACCGCTTCGCCATCCCCGGGGGCGACGGCACCCACCGCGAAACCACCATCGACAAGCTGGAGTTCGACTCCGACGGCCTGATCGAGAAGGTCGTCCCGACCCTCGGCGGCATCGACCCGGTCACCGTCGTCCACGCCGGGCCGGACGCCACCGGCACCGAGGGCGAGGCGATCACGCTCGCCGGCACCGTCTCCGGGGCAGGCACCCCCAAGTGGACCGTCCAGGACGGTGCCCCGTGCGCAGTCGAGGACCCCGCAGCCGCCCGCACGACCCTCACCTGCACCGACGACGGCACCTTCGAGGTCACCCTCACGGGCGGGCGCGGCACCGACACCGCGACCGTCAAGGTCTCCAACGCCGCCCCGTCGATCACGTCAGCCGAGGGTCCCGGCTCACCCGTCCCGGCCGGCAAGCCCGCCGTGGTCACGGCCTCCTTCGACGACCCGGGCACGGCCGACAGCCACACCTGCGAGGTCGACTGGAAGGACGGCAGCCGGCCGACGACCGGCACGGTCACCGACTCGGGCTGCCGCGCCGCACACGTCTACGACGACGCGGGCATCCACCGCCCGGTCGTCACGGTCACCGACGACGACGAGGGCACGGACACCACCACGCTCGCCGAGCTGATCGTCTACGACCGTGCCGCCGGACCCGCTACCGGCGTCGGCACGATCACCTCGCCGGCCGGTGCCTACCCGGGCGAGCCGGGGCTGACCGGCAAGGCGGCGTTCACCCTGGACGCCCGGTACCGCAAGGGAGCCACGGTCCCCACCGGCAAGGCCACGTTCGTCTTCGGCCCCGCCCGGCTCACCTTCCGCTCGACCGGCTCCGACTGGCTCGTGGTGAACGGCTCCCAGGCCGTGTACCAGGGCACCGGCACGGTGGGCGGCAAGGACGGCTACGCCTTCAGAGTCACCGCCACCGACGGCCCGGACACCTTCCGCATCAAGATCTGGAAGAAGTCCACCGGAGATGTCCTCTACGACAACAGGACCGGCGCCAGGACGAAGGGCATCGTCACCGTGGGAGACCACCGGCGCTAGGCAGGTCCTACCTCGTCGGTAGGGGCGCCTGACGGGCACCGGCCCTCGTCAGGCGCCCTCCTGCTGTCCCCTGGCCCAGGTCAGGTGAGGCTGCCCTCGACCGGCAGCTTCTAGTGGGAAGGGCAGGTGGTTCGGTACTGCTCGCTCTCCGCGCTGTCGAGCAGGACGTCGGCGTAGTCGGGGTCGGTGTTGCCGATGATGCGGTTGCCCCAGTCGATGAGCTGCTGGTTGTCCTCCGGCGGAACGTCGAGGAGGCGGGCGGGGTGCGCAGCCGGTTCAGGAGACTCGCTCGGGCTCCTTGTGCTCCACCTCCGGGGCCTTCTGGAGGCGGGTGCCCTCGACGTCGAGGTCGGGCAGGACGCGGTCGAGCCAGGCGGGGAGCCACCAGGCGTGCCGTCCGGCGAGGGCGAGGACTGCCGGGACGAGGGTCAGGCGGACGGCGAAGGCGTCGATGGCGACGCCGACGGCGAGCGCGAAGGCGATGGGCTTGATCAGGGCGTCGTCGAGCGGGAAGAACCCGGCGAAGACGGTGAACATGATCAGGGCGGCCGCGGTGACGACCCGGACGCTGTGCCGCGCACCGTCGATCACCGACGCGCGGGCCAACCAACAAGCAAGGGAACCCTGTCATGAACCGTTTCGTCGTCGCCGAGACCGCCGTCATCGACGCCCCCCTCGGGCGGGTGTGGGACGTCATCTCCCGCACCGACCGGTACGCCGAGTGGGTCGCCGGCGCCATCGAGGTCACCGACCACCACGGCGTCGCCACCGTCGGCAAGACCTACTCCGAGCGCAACCGCACCCTCGGCCCGCTCAAGACCGACTCGGTCTGGACCGTCCGGGAGATCGAGCCCTTCGAGCGCCGCGTCGACACCGGCACCGGCTTCGCCCCGCTCCAGGACGTCACCAACACCTTCGAGTTCCGCCCGGTCCAGAGCGCCGACGGCCGGGAGGCGACGGAGATGCTCTACCAGGTCGAGTACGCCATCGGCCTAGGTCCACTGGGCCTGCTCCTCGACCGCGTACAGCAGCCCGCGATGCGCGCCGGCATGCGCGCGTCCATGGCCAACCTCAACACCCTGCTCCGTTCCGAGGCGTCGAGGACCGCCCCCTGACGGGCAGCGACTCCTGGGCCGGTGGCCGGTGGCCGGTACGCCGCGTCCGCCCGGCCGCCGGCCGAGAAGCGGCCATCCTCATGAACCCGATGATGCGTCGAGCGACCTGTTCGACAGGCTGAGTCGGACAAGGATCGTGTCATGGCTCATGTATCCGCGGCGGAGCGCCGCCCACAACTGATCAAGGCGGCCATCGGCCTCATGGCCAGGGAGGGTGTCGCCGCCGGCAGCACCCGCGCGATCGCCGCCGAGCTCGGCGTGGCCCAGGCGACCGTGCACTACACCTTCGGCACGAAGGAGGAGCTGTACCGGGCTGTCATGGAACAGCTCACGCACGACCTGATCGACCAGGTGACACGGGCCGCGCCCACGGACGCGAGCTTCGAGGACACCATCGTCACGCTCGCCGAAGCACTCTGGCGTACCGTGCTCGAACAGCCCGCCCCGCACCAACTGCTCACCGAGCTGAGCATGTTCGCCCTGCGTACGCCACACCTGAAGGAGGCTCTTCAGAGCCACTGCAGCGAGGTCCTGGCGGTGACGACAAGGCTCGTCGACCAGGCCGCCGAACGCACCGGTCACCAGCTCGGCCAGCCCGCTGAGACGTTCGCGAGGTTCTTCCTGGCCGGCTTCGACGGACTGACGATGCAGCACCTGTCCCTGCCGGACGAGGAAGCCGAGCGCGTCTGCCTGCGGGCCTTGGTCTCGGCCGTCCTGGCCATGGACTCCGGCACTGCCCGCCGAGGAGGTGGTGCGCCGTCGCGGTCCCGCGCACAGCATGCGCCGTGACAAGGCGGCCATCAGTCACCACTACGACGTGGGCAACGTGGGTGGCCAACCTCGAAGCGCACTGGGACGAGGCGGTCGAGCTGACCTCGCCCGGGTGGGCGCGGGTGTGGCGCCTGTACATGGCGGCCTCGGCGGTCGGGTTCGGGAACAACACGATGGGTGTCAACCAGGTGCTGGCGGTCAGGACCGGCGGTGACGGCCGGTCCGGCATGCCGTTGCGCAGGGAATCCCTGGGGACCTCGGCCTCGGCGCCCGCGCCCGGCTGACGCGGTGCCGGGGTGGGTGGGACACGCGCAGTCGGCCTGACGTGCTGCCTGGTCGGGGTGGACCACGCCCGTGCACCGGCCGTGTTCGGAATGTTCGCCTGCGCGTCGGCTGTTCTTCGCGGCCGCGTCCGACCGGACGTGAAAGTGGTCGTAGCAATTACTGCGCTGTCGATCACTCAGCGAATGGCTACCGACGGGTCCGGTCACCAATTCCCTGCCGGCCTGGCACTTCTGATGATTACGCATGTCATTGTGACCTTCCCTTTATCGGTTTCCCATACTCAAGTCGGTGTAGGCGTTGCTAGGTTGACGCCCATGCCTCCGATGCAAAGTCGGACAGATCCCGCAGCTTCACGGAGGCGTCCCCCCATGCCTTAATCAAGGACCTTTTCGGGTGCCCGAAAACCGTGGCGATTCCGCGTCCTTGAGGCATTCAACCCCCCAACAACTGGAAAGCGCACACGTAAGTGATGAGACCCCTTCAGAGTGTCGTCCCGAGGCTGGCTGTCGCCGCCATGACGATCGTGCTGGGCACGCCCGGACTGGCCGCCGCCGACGAGGCGACCGGCGCCAAGGACACCACGTACTACATCTCGCTCGGCGACTCCCTGGCCTCTGGCTACCAGCCGGACGTCGACAAGGACACCGACGTCGCCTACACCGACCAGCTCTACGCGCAGCTCAAGCAGCGCACCCCCGGACTGAAGCACATACGCCTGGGCTGCACCGCTGAGACCACCGAGTCTCTGCTCAAGGGCGGAAAGTGCGACTACCCGAACGCCAAGTCGCAACTGGACGCCGCCCTGCAGGCCATGGCCCAGCACCACGGCAAGGTCGCCTACGTGACCCTCAGCGTGGGCGCGAACGACATCCTCCTCAATTGCGTCAGCCCGGCCGGCACGCTCGACGGGGCGTGCCTGAACAGCGCGCGCCAATCCATGGCGAAGAACCTCGCCCAGATCACCGGCGCGCTCCGCAAGGCGGGCACGGACGACACCCAGTTCGTGGGCTCGACGTACCACAACCCGTTCCTGGGAGCCTGGCTGCAGGGGGCCGCGGGGCAGCAGGCCGCCAAGGAGTCGGCACCCCTGGTCAAGGCCGCCAACACCGGGATCACCCAGGTGTACAAGTCGACGGGCTTCAAGGTGGCGGACGTGGCCGGGGCCTTCTCCTCGGACGACTTCACCACCCAGGTGAACGTGCCCGGCGCGGGCGAGGTGCCGGCGAACGTGGCCAAGATCTGTCAGCTGACCTGGGCGTGCACGAAGAAGGACCCGCACCCCAACGCCGAGGGCCACAAAGTGATCGCAGGCGCCTTCGCGGCGGTGCTCGCCGCGAACGACGCGCCCGGTGCGAGCGCGTCCCCGTCCCCGACCTCCAGCGAGTCGGCCACGCCCGAGCCCGGCACGGACACGGGGGCGAACCACCCCACCACGAACGGAGATCTCGCCGAGACCGGCGCGTCGAGCAGCACTCCCGTCCTCGCGGGTGCCGGACTCGCGGTCGTGGCAGTCGGCACCGCCGCGGTCTACCTCGCACGCAGGCGCCGGACCAGCGAACAGAACTGATGGGCAGTCAGTAGGAAAAACCTGAACAGCAGGCCGCTCGCGGGTCGCGGGCGGCCTGTCCGGCTCGGCTACGGACGACCGGGACGCGGGGGCTTCACTGGGGAGCGGAGCACGAGCAGGGTGATCTCGCTGGGGGCGAAGACGCGGAACGGCGGGCCCCAGAAACCGGTGCCGCGGCTGGTGTAGAGGAGGGTGCGGGTGCCGTGGTGGCTGAGGCCGGCGAGGGCGGGCTGGTCGATGCGGACCAGGTGGTGGAAGGGCCAGATCTGGCCGCCGTGGGTGTGGCCGGAGAGTTGGAGGTCGATGCCGACGGCTGCCGCCCGGTCGACGAACTTCGGCTGGTGTGCCAGGAGCAGGACGGGCAGGTCGGGGTCGGCGCCGTTCAAGGCTCCGGCGAGGTGGGCGCGGTGGCCCGCCAGGCCGGAGGACTCGGCGGTGACGTCATCCACGCCGGCGACCACGAGGGTGTCGCCTCCGCGTTCGAGCAGCAGGTGGCGGTTGCGCAGCGGCTCCCAGCCCAGCTCGCCCATGAGGTCGACCCAGCCCTGGGCCTCGCTGTAGTACTCGTGGTTGCCGGTGACGTAGACACGAGCCCGGGTGGCCCGCACGGTACCGAGTGGGACGGCCTGGGCGCGACGGCGTTCGGCCGTGCCGTCCGCGATGTCGCCGGTGTGGCAGACCAGGTCGGCTTCCAGAGAGTTCACCGTCTCGCAGACCCGCGCCGACCAGCGAGTGCGATCGAGCGGGCCGTAGTGGGTGTCGGTGATGAGGACGACGCGGATGCCGTCCAGCCCGGCACCCAACCGGGGGAGTTGCACGTCGAGTCGGCGCACGCGCGGCACGCGGCGGGCTTCGGCGTACCCCCAGGCGAGTAGCACGGCGGTTGTGCCGAGGACGGCCCATGTGACGATTCGGGCCCGGTCCTGACTCTCGCCGACGCCGGCCACGGTCAGGGCGAGCCGCAAGGGGACGCCGAGCAGAACGGACCAGGTGAACAGGGCCCAGCTGGTGCCCAGCAGGGTGTCACCGACGATCGCCGCCCGGTCCTGCTGACGCCGGCCGTGGCCGCGCACCATGGCGAGCGGCATACCGACGAGGCCGAGGGCGAACAGGGCGGTGCCGACCAGTGCGACGGGCAGCGGCCAGTGCTGGCCGGTGTGCAGGAGCACCCAGCAGGGCACGGCCCACAGCAGGACGGGGGCGATCAGGGGGATGTAGCGCATCAGGCGGTGCAGTCGGCTCTCCTGGGGAGCTTGCGCTTCGCCGTCGGCGGGTCGGGTGTTGCTGGTGTCGGTCACGCTTCCCCTCCCGGACCAGGCTGCCGTCTCGCGCACTGTATCCGGTCGCCCTCGGGCCGGCCGGACCGGCGTCCATGGGCGCGGCCCCTCGGGGCGAAGGGTAGGACGAACCACTCACTCGGGCTGGTGAGCGTTGCCCGGCCCCGCGCTCCGTCGCCGTACGAGCGCTGACGTTGTCGCGTGACCCGACCCGGGCGGGCTCGGCCTTCCGCCGAGCCCGCCGCCCGGCTCCGTACCGGAGCCGGGCTGGTGTCACGCCGTCAGCGCCGCAGTGTCAGCAGACCCGGACGGTAGGGCAGGAGGCCGTAGTCGCCGCCGGAGTTGGGGCTGCGCCCCTGGTAGAGCAACTGCAGATTGCAGGGATCGACGGTCATGGTCTGATCGGGGCTGGTGCGGATCAGCTCGCCGTGGCTGATGTCGTTGGTCCAGGTGGCGCCGCTGTTGGCCTTGCCGGCGAAGGGATTGCTCTCGGTCGCGGCCTGGGGTGTCCAGGTGCCGTTCAGACTGGTGGCCGTGAACGAGCGGAAGTAGCGCCCCTGCGAGCCGATCGCCTCGACGATCATGAGGTAGCGGTTCTGGCCCTGGAGCTTGTAGACCTGCGGGGCTTCGAACAGGTTGTTCGTCGTATCGCTCATGACCACTGTCGAGTTCGAGCCGAAGCTGCCCGGGAAGTTCCCGATCGGCATACTGGCCCGGTAGATCTTGCCGTTGTCGCCGGCGAAGAACAGGTACATGTTCGTCCCGTCAGCGATGAGCGTCTGGTCGATGGGTCCTGTTCCGGAGCCGGAGATGCTTCCGGAGAAGAGCACCTGCTCGGATGACCAGCCATTCGGGTTGGTGGGGTCGCTCGACGTCCGGTAGGAGAAGGCCGTCCTGCCCCACTGGTAGGCGAGCACCCAGATGTTCTTCGGCGCGAAGTAGAAGAGCGTGGGCGCGACGGTGGAATTCGACATCGTGTTCTGGCTGGCCGAGGCCATCTCTGACCAGTTGGTGAACAGGCCGAAGTTCATCGAACCCCAGCGCGTCCCCGTGTCGTGCGTCGTCGCATAGACGAGTTGCCTGCCGTTGTACGGGACGACGGTGAAGTCCTTGAGCGAGACCCACCCCGGCTTGGGCTGCGCCAGCGCGCCCGTTGACGTCCAGCGGTATGTCGACGGAAGGTCGCACGGGCCGGGATTGTCGGCGCCGACCTTGACGAGCTGCCACTGCTGGTTGCTGCCGCCCCAGTCGTCGTACTGGACGACGTTCGCGTTGTCGGCGGTGGAGGCGCCTTGTACTTCGAGTGCCTTGTTGCTGTGGCGCGAAATGAGCCTCACGTAGCCGTCCGAGCTGTCGGCCAGTCGCCACTGCTGGTTGGTGGCGTTCAGGTCGGCCCACTGGACGATCGAGCCGCCGTTCGCGGTGGACCAGTTGTGGACGTCCAGGACCTTGCCGGAGTGGCGGGACTTGATGCGGTAGTAGCCGCCCCCGGAATCGACGAACTGCCACTGCTGCTGGTTCTGATCGTTTCTGGTCCACTGGGTGATGCGGGCGCCGTCGTTGGTCGCCATGTTGTAGACGTCCAGCGCCTTGCCGCTGTTGCGGTTGACCAGCACGTACGAGGCGTTGGGGTCTACCGTCGCCGCGCCGGCGGGCTGGGCGCCGAGGAAGGTGGCCACGAGCAGCAAGGGCGCGAGGACGGCGAGTAAGCGTCTGAGACGGACCGGGGACGGGTGGCGAAACCACATCGGAGGGCCCTCCTTTGGGGGGCGGGGGTGAGGTGACCCCGATGAACCGCGGAGCGGACTGCCGGGGCAGGGACAAATCTCGAAACGTTTCGAGGAATTCCCGGAAGCTTTGACGCCACAAGCTAGGAATGCGAGGCCCTCCGGTCAAGGCTTGTCGCCGATCTGTCCACAAACAGCGCATCGTCCAGCACATGGCGTCCGCACGCTCGTCCCGGCCCCGGCGCTGCGGTATCCGTCGACGGAGGCGCCGGGGGTTCGCCGTCCGGCGCGCAGGGGATCCCTGAATGTTTCGGTCGAGGATCCGAAACTTCTTCTGCGGGAAGTATTGACGATCATCGTCAAGACCTCAATCATCCCTGTCTGAGGAAGCGGCCATCGTTCGAGATATCGAGCCACGTCGGCCCTGAGCCATCTGTGCTGCACGGCAGATCCACGCAGACCACGCACAGCCGCACGACAGATCCGCGCACCAAAGCACCTGCAACCTGCGCCACCCCGTCACGTTCCGGTGAGGTTCGCACAGCGTGACCGTGGCGTCCGGTGATTCCGTGCCGCCCGGGTTCCGGCCCGCCCTGTCCGTCTGCCGAGTGGGAGCGGACGACGCATTCCCCTGCGCTTCGGTCCTTCCGTGATTTCTACCTTGGAGGCACAGCCATGGGCGCATATGCCCTTCCCAGACCCGCTATCCGCCGGAAGATCCGCGGCCTGTTCCTGGCGCTGGTCGTCGGCGTCCTCGGCGTGGTCGCCGCACTGGTCTCGCCGCCGACCGCACACGCCGCCGAGAGCACGCTCGGCGCCGCGGCGGCACAGAGCGGCCGCTACTTCGGCACCGCCATCGCCTCGGGCAGGCTGGGCGACTCGGCGTACACGGCGATCGCGGGCCGTGAGTTCAACATGGTGACGGCCGAGAACGAGATGAAGATCGACGCCACCGAACCGCAGCGGGGCCAGTTCAACTTCACCGCCGGTGACCGCGTCTACAACTGGGCGGTGCAGAACGGCAAGCAGGTGCGCGGCCACACCCTGGCCTGGCACTCCCAGCAGCCCGGCTGGATGCAGAGCCTCAGCGGCAGCACGCTGCGCCAGGCGATGATCAACCACATCAACGGCGTGATGGCCCACTACAAGGGCAAGATCGCCCAGTGGGACGTCGTGAACGAGGCCTTCGCCGACGGCAGTTCGGGAGCCCGGCGCGACTCCAACCTCCAGCGCACCGGCAACGACTGGATCGAGGTCGCCTTCCGCACCGCGCGCGCCGCCGACCCGGCCGCCAAGCTCTGCTACAACGACTACAACGTCGAGAACTGGACCTGGGCCAAGACCCAGGCCATGTACGCCATGGTCAGGGACTTCAAGCAGCGCGGCGTGCCGATCGACTGCGTCGGCTTCCAGTCGCACTTCAACAGCGGCAGCCCGTACAACAGCAACTTCCGCACCACCCTGCAGAACTTCGCCGCCCTCGGCGTCGACGTGGCCATCACCGAGCTCGACATCCAGGGCGCCCCGGCCTCGACCTACGCCAACGTGACCAACGACTGTCTGGCCGTCCCGCGCTGCCTCGGCATCACCGTCTGGGGTGTGCGCGACTCCGACTCCTGGCGACCGGAGCACACGCCGCTGCTGTTCAACCGCGACGGCAGCAAGAAGCCCGCTTACACCGCCGTCCTCAACGCACTCAACGGCGGCACCTCCACGCCCCCTGCGGATTCCGGACAGATCAAGGGCGTCGGTTCGGGCCGCTGCCTGGACGTGCCCGGCACCAGTACCACCGACGGCACCCAGCTCCACCTGTGGGACTGCCACAACGGCACCAACCAGCAGTGGACGTACACCGCCGCCGGCGAGCTCAGGGTCTACGGCAACAAGTGCCTGGACGCCGCCGGCACGGGCAACGGCGCGAAAGTCCAGATCTACAGCTGCTGGGGCGGCGACAACCAGAAATGGCGCCTCAACTCCGACGGATCCATCGTCGGCGTCCAGTCCGGCCTCTGCCTCGACGCCGTCGCAAGTGGCACCGCCAACGGCACCCTGATCCAGCTCTACTCCTGCTCGAACGGCAGCAACCAACGCTGGACCCGCACCTGATGGGACCTGCCACGAACGAAGGGGTGAATCGATGAAGACCTACGGTGCGGCTTCCCCCGCCCCTCCACGAACACATCGCTGGTGGTCCCGCCTCGCCGCCGTGGTGACGGCGACCCTCGCGATCGGCATGCTCGCCGCGGTGAAGCCGACGCCCGCCGAGGCGGCGACGGTGGACACCAATGCCTGGTACGTCCTGGTCAATCGCAACAGCGGCAAGGCGCTGGACGTCTCCGGCACCTCCACCGCCGACGGCGCGCGGGTGAGCCAGTGGACGCGCCACGACGGAGCCAACCAGCAGTGGCAGTTCGTGGACTCGGGCGGCGGCTTCTACCGCCTCAAGGCCCGGCATTCGGACAAGGTCCTCGACGTGGCCGGCGCCTCGACCGCTGACGGTGCCGCGATCCAGCAGTGGGCCGACCACAACGGGGCCAACCAGCAGTTCCGCCTGGCCGACTCCGAAGCGGGCCACGTCCGGCTGATCAACCGCAACAGCGGCAAGGCGGTGGAGGTGCAGGGCTCCTCCACCGCCGACGGCGGCAACGTCGTCCAGTACACCGACTGGGGCGGCGCCAACCAGCAGTGGCAGTTGGTCAAGCTGTCGTCCGGTGGTGGCGCCGGCGGATGCGGCAACGCCCCGGCTCTGACGAGCGGTACGCACACGATTCAGAGCGGGGGCAAGACCCGCAGCTTCATCCTCAGGGTGCCCGCCAACTACGACAACACCCACCGCTACCGGCTGATCTTCGCGTTCCACTGGCGGGGCGGAACCGCCGGTGACGTCGCCTCGGGCGGCACGAGCGGGAGCGCCTGGTCCTACTACGGCCAGCAGGAACAGTCGAACAACACCGCGATCCTCGTCGCCCCCCAGGGCCTCGGCAACGGCTGGGCCAATTCCGGCGGTGAGGACATCACCTTCGTCGACGACATGATCCGGCGGATCGAGGGCGGCCTCTGTGTCAACCCGGCACAGCGTTTCGCCACGGGATTCAGCTGGGGCGGCGGAATGAGCTACGCACTCGCATGCAGCCGGGCGAACGTCTTCAGGGCCGTCGCGGTCATATCCGGCGCCGAGATCAGCGGGTGCAGCGGCGGCACCCAGCCCATCGCCTACTTCGGAATCCACGGCGTCAGCGACTCCGTCCTCAACATCGCGCAAGGACGGTCCCTGCGCGACAGGTTCGTCCGCAACAACGGCTGCGCCGCCCAGAGCCCGCGCGAGCCCGCGCCGGGCAGCCGAACGCACATCACCACCACCTACTCGGGCTGCCGTGCCGGATACCCGGTCCAATGGGCCGCCTTCGACGGAGGCCACATACCCGGTCCGGTCGACGGCTCCCCCAACGAAAGCGGCGTCGCCACCTGGACCAAAGCAGAGATCTGGAGGTTCTTCGCACAGTTCCAGTGACACGCCCTCACCACGGGTGGAGCCAGGATGATCCTGGCTCCACCCTCCGGCTTCACGCTCCGGAAGAAGCCGAGTTTCTGAGGGCTGTGAGAACAGAGCATCTCTCTGGCCTTCTGGGCCAGGCCGAAGCAGCGGACTCGTCCAGCCGGCGTGCCGACCGTGATCCTCACCACCGACGAGCTCGTCGAGCAGTGCCTCGTCCGCCACGGGAGCCGGTCACATCTGCGCGCGCGCCGGTTGTACCGGAGGGGCTGCCCGGCCGCTTCCGTCGCCGGGGGAGACGTATGCCGCCCGCGGCCGTCACCGCCAGCGCGCCCAGCAGGGCGAGTACGG